>JAHJVW010000110.1 GCA_018828585.1 Bacteroidota bacterium | reverse complement strand
TGTCCGGCTTTCAAAAAGATAATCGGCTTATACCGGACGGAGTCCTCGGCTTTTAAAAGCATTTAAGTGATCCTGAAAAAGGAACACTTAAACGAGTTGGGCTTGATAAAATTAGTCTCGTTTTTTGTAGAAAGTCCACTATATTAGAAATAGTTTTAAAGGATAAGAAATTATAGTACGAACCATAAGCTCATACCAGCTAATGAAATTAGGATAAGCTAAAAAATAAAGAATATGACCAATCGCAGAGATTTTTTAAAAACCACTTCCATGGCCACTGTTGCAGTAACCTTACCTTCCTTCGGTTTAAAGGCAGCGGAAGTTATTAAAGTGCAATCTGTTATCACACAGAAACCCATTGTGCTTTCTACTTGGAATTTTGGCATACCAGCAAATACTGCTGCGTGGGAAATTCTTAAAAATAACGGACGGGCACTGGATGCAGTGGAAGCGGGAGTTAAAATTCCGGAAGGAGACCCTACCGAACGCAGTGTGGGTTATGGTGGAAGACCAGACCGGGATGGACGCGTTACACTAGACGCTTGTATAATGGACGAGCTGTCTAATATTGGTGCTGTTGGTTGTTTAGAATATATTAAACATCCCATTTCGGTAGCGAGAGCGGTGATGGAAAAAACACCCCACGTGATGTTGGTGGGTGATGGTGCTTTACAATTTGCGTTATCGCAGGGTTTTGTGAAAGAAAATTTATTGTTAGAAGAGTCTGAAAAGGAATGGAAAGAATGGCTCAAAACCAGTCAGTATAAACCTATTGCCAATATCGAAAATCACGATACCATTGGAATGATTGCATTGGATACCCATGGAAATCTTTCTGGAGCGTGTACCACCAGCGGAATGGCATTCAAAATGCATGGAAGATTAGGCGACTCTCCTATTATTGGCGCAGGATTATATGTTGATAATGAAATTGGCGCAGCAACCGCCACAGGACACGGTGAAGAAGTCATTAGGATTGTGGGTTGTCATTTGGTGGTGGAATTAATACGTCAGGGGAAGTCCCCTCAAAAAGCTTGTGAAGAAGCGGTAGAGAGAATTGTGAAACTCACCAAACTCAGAAATAAGAATCTTAAAGATATTCAAGTCGGTTTTATTGCCTTGAATAAGAAAGGAGAAACTGGCGCTTATTGTATCCAAGGGGGCTTTAACTATGCCGTACATGATGCCACAGGAAATCGGTTAATTGACGCTGAATATTTCACGAAATAAAACGGAAATAATTTCAGCACAAGATGAAAAAGTATCAACTCGAAATTGCTTGTTTCAATCTGCAATCAGCGCTGATAGCTGAGGCAAACGGAGCTGACAGAATCGAATTTTGTGACCGTATGGATGAGGGCGGAACGACACCTGATTTTGAAATCACAAAAACGGCTAAAGAAAAACTGTCCATTCCTTTATACGTCATGATTAGACCAAGAGGAGGAAGTTTTGTATATGATGAGGTTGAATTTAACCAAATGAAAGCTGATATATTAAAGTTTAAAAAGCTGAAAATCGATGGTTTTGTTTTCGGCATTTTAACCAAAGACGGAAGCATTGATCATGAAAAAAATACCGCATTGGTAGCATTAGCACATCCTATTCCTTGTACTTTTCATCGAGCTTTTGATCTTGCATCATCTGTTTTTCGAGCGCTAGAAGAGGTGATTGATTGCGGGTTTAAAACCATTCTCACCTCTGGGCAAGAAGCAAATGTTGTGGAAGGAATAGATACTTTAACCCAATTGGTCGAAAAGGCAAATAACAGAATTATCATGATGCCCGGTGGAGGATTACGATCTACGAATATTAAATCCTTGAAAGAAAAAACCAAAGCCGTGTTTTATCATTCATCTGCAATTGTGGATAGCAGTGAAACCGCGAATGCCAAGGAGGTCAAAATGCTAAAAATGAAGCTAACCATATAAAATCACTTTAATTATTATCTCATCATTTAATAAGCCAAGCTTGTAACTCACACTCCATTTTTATTAAATTTTGTATCAGAAGATATTAATAACTTAATAGATTAAATGCGCTTAACAAGCTTATGATTGACATTTATTAAAGTATGTAATTATAAAAAAAAGAGTAAATTCAAAAATCAAAATACAGGATAGTCATTTTTAGATTTAATGATTAAAAGAAACTTTACTAATAAAATTAATAACTATGAGGAACATAACTAAACGGGATATCCTTTTCTTCACCCTAGGTTTAATTACCTTTTTTATGATAGAATCAATTTATAATTGGGATAGCACCAAAAAATCTTTTATGAATGGATGGAATGATAGCCAATCTGGGAAAATGAAATAGAATTTAGTTTTTGGATAGATTACTACCTAGTAAATGCTCGCTATGCTTATTTAATAAGCAGTAGCAAACTTGTTCTTTTCTGTTAATAGTTGCAATTACGAAAGCCTTAAACTTTCACTTCCCTCTCCAACTAATATTTGCTACAATTAAGTATAATAACAGTTCAACCTTAATTATTTATGATAATGGCTGATTTATTGCATGCTAAACATAAATATCCAATACTCATTCAAAAACTTATTTAAAAGCGTTGAAAGAGAATTAAAAAAAATCATCACTCATTTATTTATTGGTGTTAAACCCAATTCATAAATAACAGAAACACCAGATGGATAAAAAGAGTATGACATCCTATTTAATAGCTATAAAGAAGAAAGTTGCTCTTCAAAAACAGGAATTAATTATTCCTAAAAAGGAACTTGTTTTTCAGAATAAAGAGAAAAAAAATAGAGCGAATGAATTAATTATTGCCAACAAAGAACTTGCCTTCCAAAATAAAGAGAGGAACAAAAGGGCTAGTGAATTAATTATTGCTAAAAAAGAACTTGTTTTTCAGAATAAAGAGAAAAAAAATAGAGCCAATGAATTAATTATTGCTAACAAAGAACTTGCTTTCCAAAATGAAGAAAAGGAAAAAAGAGCGGATGAATTAATTATTGCTAACAAAGAACTTGCTTTTCAAAATGAAGAAAAGGAAAAGAGAGCGGATGAATTAATTATTGCTAACAAAGAACTTGCTTTCCAAAATAAAGAAAAGGAAAAGAGAGCGGATGAATTAATTATTGCTAACAAAGAACTTGCTTTCCAAAATAAAGAAAAGGAAAAAAGAGCTAATGAATTAATTATTGCTAACAAAGAACTTGCTTTCCAAAATGAAGAAAAGGAAAAAAGAGCTAATGAATTAATTATTGCCAACAAAGAACTAATTTTTCAATTTGAAGAAAAGAAAAAAAGAGCCAATAAATTAATTATTGCTAACCGCGAACTATCGGACTATAAATATGCATTAGACCAATCGGCTATCATAACGATTACTGATGAAAAAGGTATTATCACTCATATCAATGATAATTTTTGTAAAATTTCAAAATATAGTGCTGAAGAATTAATTGGCAAAGACCATCAAATCATCAATTCAGGATATCATCCAAAAGAATTTATAAAAGGTTTATGGACAAGCATTTCCAATGGTAAAATTTGGAGAGGAGAATTTAAAAATAGAGCAAAGGACGGGTCTAAATACTGGGTGAATACTACAATAGTCCCTTTCTTAAACGAAAAAGGAAAACAGTTTCAGTATTTAGCCATTCTGACTGATATTACGGAACAAAAACAGTTACAAATTCAGGAGGAAAAACTAATTGAAGACATTGTTCGAAGAAACAAAAATTTGGAACAGTTCTCCTATATTATTTCACACAATCTACGATCGCCAGTTGCCAACATTCTTGGGTTGATAGCTTTACTTCAGGAAGAAAATATTCCTACAGAAACAATTGATTATATCAATAACTCGATTAATCTATCTGCAAACAAATTAGATGAAGTGATTAAAGATTTGAATGATATCCTACAGGTAAAAAATAACATCACTGAAATCAAAGAGTTGGTTAGCTTCAAAAATTTGACTTCAGACATTTATGTAAGTATTGATACCTTAATTAAGAAAGAAAATGCAACGATTAATTGGGATTTTTTTGAAGCACCAGAAATGAAAACTATTAAAAGTTATTTGCACAGCATTTTTTATAATTTGATTACCAACAGCTTAAAGTTTAGACAACGCCATGTTCCATTATTAATAGAAATAAAAAGTCAGTTTATTAATAATAAAATCATTTTGCTTTTTAAAGATAATGGAATGGGGATAGACCTTAAAAAACAAAATACCAACATATTTGGACTGTATAAGCGCTTTCATGCTGATTATGCTGAAGGAAAAGGTGTAGGTTTATATATGGTTAAAACACAAGTTGAAACCATTGGAGGAACTATCAATATCAAAAGTGAAGTTAATGAAGGAACAGAATTTAGAATCGAATTTCCCATTTAACTTGAATTCAATCTTAAAATATCAAATAAATAAGTTGTAGCACATTTTAATATTTAAATCTACCTCCATCCAGTTTATTGTCTACTTAATGGCTATTTCTATTCATAAAATCAAGACTCTCTTAAGAAAGAGAATAGGCAATGTTTTATTAAGCAAAAAAAATCGGCTATTTTTAAATTATGGTTATTAATCCTTTAAATTAATATTAGATTTTAAGATACGAACAGACAAATCAAAAAACACCTTTAAGCAAAAATAATGAAAATCAATACGCAACTTCAACTAGAGAATGAAAAAGTAATTCTTTATCCACTACAAGAAAAAGACTTCGACGATTTATTTACAGTTGCAGCAGATCCCAAAATATGGGAACAACATCCAAATAAAAACCGTTGGAAAATGGAAGTATTCAAAACTTTTTTTGATGGAGCAATTCAGAGTAAAGGCGCATATAAAATTGTGGATAAAGCCAATGGGAATACCATAGGATGCACTCGGTTTTACGACTACAACGAAAATGAAAACGAGATACTTATTGGCTATACTTTTTACGCTACTGCCTATTGGGGGAAAGGCTTTAATCATGCGGTAAAAACATTAATGTTAAATTATATTTTTCAGTTTGTTTCTAAAGTATATTTTCATGTTGGTGCTGCCAATCTTCGTTCTCAAATAGCAATTGGTAGATTAGGAGCCACAAAAATCAAAGAACAAGAGGTAACTTATTTTGGGGAACTACCCAAACTAAATTATATCTATAGTTTAACAAAGGCAGAATGGCAACAAAATTATCCTAACAAATAATGTTGTAGCTAAACAAAAACCAACCCACTACCAAAAAATTTTGTTCGTAAGTGAGTTTTTGTTTTAAAAAATGATCCTAGTATAAAAACTGTTTATATCCTCCCGTAAATCAACTTTGTTTTAAAAAGTATACCTGTTAATTAAGTAAAATGAGATGCTTAGCTCTTCATCGTTTGGGTATAGGGAGATTGTAGAATAAACAGTAATTTCATCCCTTGAGCATTTGCTATAAAAGATCTCAAAAAATAGCAAATAAATCACGAGTGTCTTCTTAATATCTTAGTATATGAAAAACAAAATAAAGGTGATCAAAACAAGTATGCTTCAAAATGCTTTCCGCATCCTATTAGGGTCTGCCATGGTTTTTGCAGGCATAGGACATTTAACTTTTCTAAGAGCTGATTTTCAGGCACAAGTACCCAGGTGGTTACCCAGCGACCCAGCCTTTATGGATTTTGTGGTGCTGTCATCGGGCGTTGTAGAGATTTGTTTTGGTTTAGCCATGATCTTTTTAGTGAAGCATAAAATAAAAGTAGGCATTGTACTGGCTATTTTCTATGTCCTTATTTTCCCAGGAAACATCTCTCAATATACCAATGGTATTGCTGCATTTGGTTTAGATACCGATGCTAAAAGATTGATTCGCTTATTTTTTCAACCTGTTTTAATTCTTTGGGCCTTATGGTCAACTGGTGCGCTAAAATACCTCTTTGAGAAGAAAAAATAAAAGCTAAGCTTTCTTGTAAAATAATAGAATATCCCTTAAAAATCATTAGAACAAAAGAATTAATCATCCTATATTTAAGCCGCATTAACGCGTATTAAACTACCTCGACCCAAGGGAACGATGTAGTTTAATAAGAAATATTGGCTATTTTTTTTAGAAACTGTTAAGTTTAGATCGTTTATTTAATGATACTTGTGCTGCTTTCAAGATGATGACAGCACAAGTTCATTATCACATTATTTATTATAAAATGGAATAATTCACTAGAAGTTCACCTATAACCGTCAGATAAAATGAACCCAAAAGTTGATGAATATTTGAATAAAGCAAAGAAATGGCAACAAGAATTGAAAATGTTGAGAAGGATTGTTTTGGATACTCAGTTAGTAGAAGAATTAAAATGGGGAGTCCCCTGTTATACTTTTGACGGTAAAAACGTGATCATGCTGAATGCTTTTAAAGAATATTGTACCCTCAGTTTTTTAAAAGGTGTTTTGTTAAATGATACGGATGCAATTTTAGTTGCTCCCGGAGAAAATTCACAATCGGCAAGGCAAATTAGATTCACGCATGTAGATGAAATCATCAAACTAGAGCCTACATTAAAAGCTTATATTTTTGAAACCATCGAGGTAGAAAAAGCAGGTTTAAAAGTCAATACTGTTGAAAATAAAGATTTGGTATTTTCTGATGAACTAACAGCAGTGTTAACTAATAATGCTGCATTTAAGGTCGCTTTTGAGGCTTTAACACCAGGACGACAAAGAGCTTATCATATTTTCTTTTCTGCCGCCAAGCAAGCTAAAAGTCGTGAATCAAGGATAGAGAAATACACTCCACGAATTTTAATAGGAAAAGGAATGAATGATTGTGTTTGTGGGCATTCAAAAAGATTTCCTAATTGTGATGGCTCGCATAAGTACTTTAACCATTCGGGGCAGGTAGATTAGTCGTCTTTTTTCTAGTTTCATGTTTATACCAGAATTGTAACGACGTGATCATCTTTTTGGAACTGATGACTACCTAAAATTACAACTTACGCCACTCCATAAATTGGTGATTTTCGCATTTTTATCAGGTCCATCAAAAATCCCAAAAAGATCATCGGTTTTGGTCGAGAATTCATAACCTAAACTACTTTTAACCACTTTAATCACATAGGCACTTTCCATTTCTTTTCTGGTACTACCAACGCCTATACCTGCCATCGTAGTTAATTTTAAAGCAGGGTTTTTACCTGCGTTTGCCGCCCAACCTACAAACAACCATTCCTCTTTCTTTTCTTGAAAAAGCAGTGTTAAGCCGTTATCCCAAGTTGCCATTTTTAAAGGACCAGCTCCGCATTCGCTATTGATGCCAATGGTTGGTTTTAAATTTAAAATCTTTTCAACGGTGGTTATGGTCTGGTTTAAAGGCATCCCAAAACCAATTTCTTTTGTTGAACCATTGCTTTGGTTAATCATTTGTAGCGCATTCGCACTCAGCGCTAAAGAATATTGTATTTCTTTCGGAGGTGTAATTACGGTGGTGTCTGTGATTAAACTCGCTACACTGTCTTTTGCTTCCGTAGTTTGTGCTTGTTTTTGGTTGTTATTTTGACAGGCATTAAAACCAATGCTCAGTAAAACGAACGTCAATAATTTAACTGTCTTACTCGTTTTAATGAGTTTAAATTGATTCATAGCGGATATTTGAAAAAGGAATTTAATAGTTTCTGGTTTAGATTGATTTTCGTTTGACAATAACCACACCAATTAAGCATGATAATTACGTTTTTAAAGTAAGTTAAGAAAGAAAATTAAAGCTGAAAACGTGTTAACCCTACTCTTATTACCAAGAGATCATTGTCTAACTCATTTCAGTTAGATATATGGTGATAGCATCGAAAGTTTCAATTCCCTTTCTTTACAAAAATATTGGCTTCAATATAAATTTGCTTAATGATGGGCAGCTGCGCTTTAATCTTTTGTTCTAAACGACGGATGACTTCTGCTAATTCATCACTTTTTAAATCGTTTTTAAATTGAATGTCGAGCGCCAACAAAACTTCATCCGGACTTAGTTGCATGGTAAGTGGCGGTTTGATTTGTAGCACAGCGGAATCTTCTGCTACAATACTTTTTATCAGTCGTAGCGTTTCTTTGTCGGCACTTTCCCCAATCAAAAGTTTTCTGCTCTCTATCACTAAAATCACAGCGACAATGGCCAATAAAACACCGATTAGAATAGATGCTACACCATCAATCTTAGGACTATTGAAATAGTGACTAAAGAATATTCCTCCAAAAGCAATGAGCAGTCCACATAATGCAGCACCATCTTCAAAAATCACCACAAAATGCGAAGGATCTTTACTTTGCTTCAGTTTGTGGAAAAATTGTCCACTCCCCTCTTTCTTGATGAAATTTTTAGTTGCCACCACAAAAGAGGCGCCTTCAAATACAAAAGCTATGGCAATGACGATATAATTCCAAAACGGATTTTCTAGTTTCTCGGGATTTTGAATATGAATCACCCCTTCATAAACAGATATGCCGCCTCCCAAACCAAAAATTAAAATGCCTACAATCAACGACCAAAAATAAATCTCTTGCCCATATCCAAAGGGATGATTTTCATCTGCCTGCTTTTTACTTCTCGAAATTCCAATCAATAATAACAGCTGATTACCAGAATCTACCGCACTGTGGATACCTTCTGATAGCATGGAAGAACTCCCAGTAATAGCGGCGGCTATAAATTTAATAATAGCGATTCCGATATTCGCTGCAAGAGCGGCATAGATGGAAATTTTAGAGCTTGAGGTCATAATTAAGTTTTGATAAAATACTGATGTACACATCAACAATGCCAAAATAGAAATTTATCATTCGGCAATGATAATTAGTGATGGGATACCTCTTTTTTTTTCCTGAGCGGAGTCTGATATTCTTATGGATAAACCAAGATTAATTTAAAATAGGTTTATAAGTTCTATAATCTCTGACGAGAGCAAACATTCTATATATGATTTTGGCTCTTACTGTATTGATAACCGTCATTTTGTTTTTTCCTTCAGCTCCAATCCTATATAAAAAACTTGCACCAAGCCAAACAATAAGTAATACCTAAAAACTGTATATTTGCCGAAATATGGGATACGCAAAAGAAAGAGGAAAGTTTGAAAAGTTAACGACAAAGGTTAGCGGTTTAAAAAATTACGATGATAAAAGTTTAACAATCATCACAGATATATTTGAGCAATATTCGCATTCTGTTAGAATATTAAAAAACAAAAATCCTGAGGCATTTACCAAACTGTACCAAAACGATTTAGAACACGTAAAGCTGGCTAAATTAACTTTAAAAAAAGGTGAAGAAGCTGACCGAGAGGATAATTTCATTAAATATAGAGATTCGTTATTAGGAGCACTAAACAGCGCCATCACCGCAACAAAAGAGATTATTTAACCGTTTAAAAAAGTCTTTATCTCAATTTCTCTCTCTGCCTGTAACATCAAAACTTGATTTGTCAAAGTAGAAAATGTTTTTCAGGACTATTTTTGTAAAGTTGAAGCCGTTAAATAATGACATTTGCGGTCAGCAAGGAGCATTGTAAAAACAGCAAAATTCATCGCTAACTCCTAACATCAGATTGCTGACTGTTGACTTTCAACCGCTAACAACAGAATTCCTATCTCTCACTTTGAAAACCGACTACCGACTTCAAACTTTAATAGTTACTTTTGTTAACGATGTTAATACGTATCTATCCTGAAAACCCGAATGAAAAAGCCTTAGAACAAGTTGTGCAGGTTTTAAAGAAAGGCGGTATCATTATCTATCCTACCGATACGGTTTATGGCTTAGGCTGCGACATCACCAATCAAAAAGCCATTGAAAGAATTGCTAAATTAAGAGGTGTCAAAGCTGAAAAGGCTAATTTTTCATTTATTTGTTATGATCTAAGTCACATTTCAGATTATATCAAACCTATAGACAACACCATTTTTAGGGTGCTAAAAAAAGCTTTGCCCGGTCCTTTTACTTTTATCTTTAATGCGAGCAATAATGTACCTAAACTTTTATCGAGTAATAAAAAAACAGTGGGCATCAGGGTTCCTGACAATAATATTGCAAGACAAATTGTACAATTATTAGGCAATCCTATTTTATCCACTTCCATTCATGATGAAGATGATATTATTGAATACACCACAGACCCAGAGTTGATTTTTGAAAAATACCAAGAAAGTGTTGATTTAGTGATTGACGGAGGCTACGGTGATAATATCCCTTCGACAGTGATTGATTGTACCGATGGAGGGTTTGATGTCATACGTGAAGGAAAAGGGAATTTAGATGATTTTATATAGAAAATCCTACATTGAATTACTCAATTAATAAGTATTCATTTAAAAAATAAAACATTCTCAATATATAGGATTTTATTTTTATTGAATAATAATACTGTTGAAATCCTTATTTTAGCGAATATGGCCAAAATCATCAACATCAAGCCCTTTACAAATTTCTTTAAATCACAAAGTACTGGTGGTATTTTATTGATTTTCTGCGTTGTCATTAGTCTTGCGATCGCTAACTCTCCTTTAAGTGAAAATTTTAACCACTTTTTAAATACTAAATTGGGTTTTACAGCCGGAAATTTCGACTTAGATTATACATTCTTGAGTTGGATAAACGATGGTTTAATGGCAGTTTTCTTTTTGTTGGTGGGTCTAGAAATTAAAAGAGAATTAATTGAGGGGGAGCTATCTAGCATCAAAAAGGCTTCTCTGCCAATTATCGCAGCTTTGGGCGGAATGCTATTTCCAGCTTTAATTTATCACTTAATAGATCATAATTCTGCAACAAGTGATGGTTGGGGAATTCCAATGGCAACAGATATCGCATTTGCCATTGCTATACTTTCATTATTGGGTAACAAAGTACCTAACTCTTTAAAGATTTTTTTAGCAGCATTGGCTATAGTTGATGATTTAGGTGCTATTGTAGTTATTGCGATATTCTATTCGAAAGAAATACATTTAGACTCTTTGGCCTATGCAGGAGGTTTCTTTTTGATTCAAATTGCGCTAAATTATTTTGGAGTAAAAAAGTTATTTTTCTACCTCATACCAGGTTTTTTTATGTGGTATTTTATTCATCACTCTGGCATACACTCTACCATTGCTGGTGTTCTAACAGCCTTTACCATTCCTACCAACACCATTGATAAAGCATCACCATTAGAGCGTTTAGAGCACATCTTAACTCGGCCTGTTAACTTCATGATTATGCCGATTTTCGCTATTGCAAATACGAATATCCGATTTGAATTTACCATGATGGAAAATATTACCTCTGGCTTAAGTCTGGCGATTATAGCTGGTTTATTAATTGGAAAACCTTTAGGGATATTTTCCTTTAGCTGGTTAGCCGTAAAACTTAAGACTAGTTCTTTACCAGATCAGGCAAATTGGTCACACATAGCGGGATTAGGACTACTAGGTGGAATTGGTTTTACCATGTCCATATTTATCGCTTTACTCTCCTTCTCTGATCCTGAATTTCATATTCAAGCTAAATTCTCTATTTTGCTTGCCTCTATTGCATCCGGTATGTTAGGTTTCATTATTTTAAAATTCATTGGAAAGCATAAAAAAAGAATGCTCATAAAAAGTTAAGAATTCAGCTTACTATAAAACTATAATAAAATCATTTTTTTATCTTAAAAAAAACAAAAAAGAGTAATTTTATGGTCAACTATCTTAAAAATTTCATAAATTATTAGTCTAAAGCGTTATTAAATTTTAATTAAATCAAAATTATAACCCTATTTTTAAATTTTAT
>JAHJVW010000109.1 GCA_018828585.1 Bacteroidota bacterium | reverse complement strand
CCTGAAGCAGAAACTTCTAAAATAAGTTTTGAAGTTTTGGGGTCGCCATTAGGGATAATGGTCATTTGATAATGATCATTATCCATTTTAATTTTCGAGTATATAAAATCAGTACTTACAAACTTAATTCCAGTGTCATTACTCCCATAATCAGCTTGTCTTGCTTGTCCGAAATATGGTAAATAACATTGTACAGAATCCTGACTAATTTTTAAATGATAACTTCCATCAAGGTTTCTGAGTTGACTACTAATGATATTACCTCGCAAAGGATTTGCTTGTTGAGCAACGAATTTAAAATGGTTACTTTCAATTAACTGCGCTATTTTTTGTTGATTTTCTAATTTTGATTTTTGCGAACTACAAGCATTAAAAATTAATGCTAAAAATAAGATTAGAAGAATGTATTGATGATTTAACTTTAGCATGATAATATTAAAATAAGCTTTAAAAGCGAAAATTGTTTACTTAAAACGTTGAAATATCCACTTAAATATCCTGAACTTAAAGAATTTTTAGATTCTAAAGTAGATCAATACAATCAAAAAGGATTTATTTCTAATGATCCGGTTTGCATTCCTCACCTATTTTCAAAAAAGCAGGATATAGAAATCATGGGATTTTGGAGTTCGATGTTGGCATGGGGACAAAGAGTTACCATTATTAATAAGTGTAAAGAGTTGATTGCATTAATGGATGGAACTCCTCATGATTTTATCATGAATCACCAAGAAACAGATTTAAAGCGGATGTTAAACTTTAAACATCGTACTTTTAATGCCACCGATACCCTTTATTTCATTCATTTTTTCCGTCATCATTATCGAAATTTTGATTCTTTGGAGGATGCATTCTTACCTTTTAAAAAGGATGAAACTTTTCGAGATGATTTTAAGGATATAGTTAATCAATCAAATACAAATGCAAAAAGTAATGTTTGCTTGTCGCCGATGTTATTACATCAAAATATTGAAGGGAATTTAAATTATTTTAGGTCTTATTTTTTCTCCCTGCCTGATTTTCCTCGAAGAACGATCAAGCATGTTTCTTCGCCTTCTCAAAAATCTACTTGTAAAAGGTTAAATATGTTTTTAAGATGGATGGTACGGAAAGATAATTGTGGTGTTGATTTTGGGATATGGAACAATATCAAGCCTAGTCAACTGATTTGCCCTTGCGATTTACATGTGGATAGGGTGTCCAGAAAATTAGGATTAATTTCGCGTAAGCAAACCGATTGGCAAACCGCCTTAGAATTAACAGAACGATTAAAGGAATTTGATGTAAACGATCCTGTGAAATATGATTTTGCTTTATTCGGTTTGGGGATTGAAGAGAAATTTCAATGGAGTTGATAAATAACTCCAATTTGTTTTCCGTCAAAATTTAAACTTACGTTTTCTAAAATTTTATCAAATCCTTTTCCATTATTCTGATGAATAGAATACATTGTTGCATCGAAAATCAACAAAAATGCACCTTGTAAAATCAAAGATTGTCCGTAACCCCTTAATCTTTCCGATGATTTGTTTTTACCACGTTCATTTAAGAAAAGTCCGGCGGCCATATAACCAATATCTAAACCAGTATTTAAAAGAAGTATTTTTTCTATTTTCTGCTGATCATGTAGGCTTTGAGCGAGTGTTAATTGTTGATTCAAATCTGCTTTTGCACCAAAATAGCCAGCTGTAGCTAAACCTAAATTAACCACATTCCACATCACATTCATCTGGTTAAAGTATTTTTTTTTATTAGAGGAATTAAAGTAAGAAACACTTCCAAAAGCAATATTGGCCAATGCCCAACCCCCTAAAATTTTCATTCCTGTGGTATTAATTTCATTCCTTTTTTGATTGATTTCCTGAGTTTTAAGTTGTGAAAATGCAGGTGTAGCAAATACAATAAGCAGAATGATGATAATTTTTTTCATGATAAATGTTATTTAATAATGACCGATTTAAACTAAATTGTGCCCATGGATATTGAATTTAACAAGAACGAAGATATAAACAAACAACTCGTTGATGAGTTGAAATATAAGCTAAAAAAAGTTTTTTTAGGCGGAGGAGAGAAAGCAGCCGCTAAGCAAAAGGATAAAGGAAAAATGTTAGCTCGTGAGCGGGTAAACTATTTAATAGATGATAAAAGCGATTTTTTAGAAATTGGTGCTTTTGCAGCTGAGGGGATGTATGAAGATGTTGGGGGTTGTCCTTCTGCAGGTGTGATTACAGGTATCGGATATGTATCTGGAAGGCAGTGTATGGTTGTAGCCAATGATGCTACGGTAAAAGCTGGCGCATGGTTTCCAATGACAGCTAAAAAGAATTTAAGAGCACAAGAAATTGCGATGGAAAATAGATTACCAATCATCTATTTAGTGGATTCGGCAGGTGTTTTTCTACCTATGCAGGATGAAATTTTCCCAGATAAGGAACACTTTGGTAGGATTTTTAGAAATAATGCCATCATGAGTTCTGAAGGCATTATTCAAATTGCCGCAATTATGGGCTCTTGTGTAGCAGGCGGAGCTTATTTACCCATCATGAGTGACGAAGCGATGATTGTGGACGGAACAGGTTCTGTATTTCTGGCAGGTTCCTATTTGGTTAAATCAGCAATTGGCGAAAGTGTAGATAATGAAACTTTAGGAGGAGCAACTACACATTGTGAAATATCGGGCGTTACAGATTATAAGCATAAAGATGATGCGACTTGCTTAGATTCCATCAAAAGCATCATGGCTAAAATTGGAGCACCTGAAAATGCTGGATTTAATCGAATAAAGGCTATAAAACCTAAACGAAAATTAGTAGATGTTTATGGTATTTTACCCGAAAATCGTGAAAAGTCTTATGACATGCATGAGCTTTTAAATTGCTTGATAGATGAGGATTCTTTAGATGAATACAAAGCTGGTTACGGACAAAGCATTGTTTGCGGTTTGGCTAGAGTGGATGGTTGGGCAGTTGGAATTGTAGCTAATCAACGAAAAGTAGTGAAATCTAAAAAAGGAGAAATGCAGTTTGGCGGTGTGATTTATTCGGACTCTGCAGATAAAGCAACAAGATTCATCATGAATTGCAATCAAAAGAAAATCCCATTAATTTTTATGCAAGATGTAACTGGTTTCATGGTAGGTTCTAGGTCTGAGCATGGGGGTATTATTAAAGACGGAGCGAAGATGGTGAATGCAGTTTCCAATTCGGTAGTACCTAAGTTTACCATTGTAATAGGTAATTCATATGGGGCAGGAAATTACGCTATGTGCGGAAAAGCGTATGATCCTCGATTAATTTTTGCTTGGCCAACAGCTAAAATTGCGGTGATGAGTGGTGCTTCGGCAGGGAAAACCTTATGGCAAATTCAATCTGCAAGTATGAAGAAAGCAGGTGAGGAAATCACTAAAGAAGAGGAAGAAAAGCAAATCAAATTAATTACTGACAGATACGACCAACAAACAACACCTTATTATGCTGCTGCAAGATTATGGGTTGATGGGGTAATTGATCCTGTAGAAACTCGTAAAGCTATTTCAATGGGAATTGAAGCGGCAAATCAATCACCAATTAAAAAACGTTTTAACGTAGGCATGATTCAGACTTAGTCCGAAATAATATTAATTTTCTAATCGAGTTTTATTAGGTTAACTTTGCTTTTCACTACCGTTTTAGATGATGAATATGAAAAAAGTATCGATTTTAAATCGATACTATAAAATCACAAAATTTTATGACTTCCTTAAGAAAACAGCCATCAATGGAGGCTTAGCGATTATAGTTTTTGTAGTGATTTTTATTTTCTTGGATTATTTTCTTTTGGACACTAAAGCAGTTTTACAGTCTTTGGTTGATAATTATTCTCCTAAGTTTATCTTACTCATTTTTTTTATCTCCGAAACTGTTTTGGGTTTGCTGCCCCCAGAAATTTTTATTGCATGGAGTGCTAAAATGAGTAACCCTTGGTTTTACTTAGGTTTGTTAGCCATGTGGTCTTATTTAGGAGGTATTTGCGCTTATGGCTTAGGAAGTTTAACCTTTAAAATCCCTTCGGTAAGAAAATATATTGAAGATAAAATTGCTATTCACATTAAGAACCTGAAAAAATGGGGTGGTTTTTTTGTGCTAGTGGGCGCTATGCTACCTATTCCTCACTCCATTGTAAGTTTTGCATGCGGTTTAATTAAATATGATTTTAAAAACTATATTCTTTGGGCAGCATTTAGATTTTTACGCTTCTTTATTTATGGTTTTGCTATTTTTAATTTGATTTAAAAAATCAATCCTCTTTTAAAAATAAGTTTACTAGCATTAATTAATATATTGATACATTGTAAATTGAAGATTACATAATCCGGCTACATTTTACCACTAGCTTGCCTATATCAAAAATATATAAATCGCCGTGTTTATCTATTTTAAAGCTGGTATTAGGATTTTCTATGCTTATATATTCCTCTCCATTTATTTTAAGTTCAGAAGCACCATCGTTAATTTTTGGCATATCGCTTACTTTTAAATTTTCACCTTTAAAACTCACTGCTTGCATAAAAATTTGCTGATTTTTGGATATAATTTCATAGACTACTTTGCCGCCATCAGGAGATTTAATACTTTCATCATACCATACCCCAACTAAAACATTATGGTTAGCAGAAGTATCTATTGTTAGATTCGTTTTTGTTAAGGTGTCTATGTTATTTTTTGATATTTTATTAGTTTTTTCAGATTTCGAAAAAAAAGTAATGGCTATTACTGCTACAAGAATAACCGTTACAGTAATGATAATTTTCTTACTCATAAAAAATTGATTAAATGATTGATAATGATTTTCAAATTTAGACGAATTATTACAATTCTCTACAGCGTTAAACCTTTTAATAATGTAATAATGTTTTTGTCATTTACTTGATGCTTTTTTAATATAAATAAATTATTGAGTGCAAATAGATTAAATCCTGTTTAATATTTTGTGGGTAGTTCAAGAAGAAATAGATCAAATGATTAAAAATCAACCCTATAAGTAATTACTATCTCACAATCGATAAAATCATTTGCCAAAAGCATTTGCTAAGCTTAAATTTGTTTTTCAATTTATTCAAATGACAGAAGAATTAGAACACGTTCATTGCTTAATTATAGGATCTGGACCTGCAGGATATACCGCAGCTATTTATGCAGCAAGAGCTGATTTGAAACCAGTAATGATTACCGGAATGCAAATGGGCGGTCAATTAACAAATACCACAGACGTTGAGAATTTTCCTGGTTATCCTGGCGGAGTGATGGGACCTGAAATGATGGAGGATTTTAGAAAACAAGCGGAGCGTTTTGGAACAGATATCCGTTTCGGATATGTTTCTTCAGTAGACTTCTCTGGTCCAGTTCATAAAGTAGTGGTAGACGATTCTAAAACTATTTTAGCGGATACTGTGATTATTTCTACTGGAGCCTCGGCAAAATGGTTAGGATTACCATCAGAAGAGAAATATAATGGCTTCGGTGTTTCGGCTTGTGCGGTCTGTGATGGTTTTTTCTTTAAAAATCAAGATGTTGTAATTGTTGGTGCTGGTGATACCGCAGCAGAAGAGGCAACTTACTTAGCTAAGCTATGTAAAAAGGTGACAATGCTAGTTCGTAGAGACGAGTTTAGAGCTTCAAAAGCAATGGTTCATCGTGTTTTAAATACACCAAACATCGAAATTTTATACAACACAGATACAAAGGAAATTTTAGGAGATGGAAAATCTGTTACTGGTGTTAAGGTACAGAATAATCAAACCAACGAGGAGAAAGATATTCCAGCTACTGGTTTTTTTGTGGCCATAGGTCATAAACCAAATACCGATATTTTTAAGGATTGGTTAAAAATGGATGAAACTGGATATATCATTACTCATCCAGACAGTACATCAACTGATATTGAAGGTGTTTTTGTTTGTGGTGATGCACAAGATAAAATATTCCGTCAAGCAGTTACAGCAGCAGGCACAGGTTGTATGGCAGCATTAGAAGCAGAACGCTTTCTGGCAGCTAAAGAATTTGCTTAAGTAAATAATAATCAACATATTATTATGTTTTTTGTTAATGTAATAATATGAAATCGAGATTCAATATTTCTTTAGTTTTAATTCTTGGTATAATAGGGATTCTTATTTTTAGTTTTTTCTATTTCAAAAATCTTATTTTCAAATCCGAGACTATTCTCAATCAAGATGTTATGGTGAGTAAAATCACAAACATGGGAAAGCTAGAATTGGTTAAATATTCCATGAAAGATGTGGTTGAAAAAAAGCAAACCAGAAGAGTTTTACCTGATCAAAGGATTCTTTTTGTTGCGGTAGGTGAAGTTGCCGGATGTATTGATTTAACTAAAGTTAAGAAGAGCGACATCCAATTTGGGGAAGATTCTATTATTATATCATTACCCGCTCCAGAAATTTGCTATTCTAAAATCGATCATCAAAAATCGAAAGTATATGACGTTTCTGGTGTGTGGTTCCCCTCTGATACCAAAGATATGGTAGAAGATATTTATAAAATTGCTGAACAGCAATTGATTAAGAGTGCAAATGAAATGCAGATTTTATCTAAAACTAAAGAAAATGCCAAATTGATTTTCAAACCTTTAATCGAAAACTTTTCTGGCAAAAGAGTAGGGATCTTATTCAAATAAAAAGCTTTTCACATCAGCCCTATTATTTATTTTCATAGATTTGAAATACACACAAATTTATGATGATGCGTTTACTTTTTACATTTTTAATAAGTCTACAAGTTTTAGGGCTCAGCGCTCAACAGTCTGATCCTAATTTAGGTATTATCCCAGCTCCTCAAAACGTAACGGTAAAATCTGGCTATTTCAAGTTGACCGCTAAAACTGCCTTACAGTTTGAAAATGAAGCCGATCGTAAAATTGCTGAGCTTTTTAGAGATTTGGTAAAAGAACGCGATGGCTACGATCTAGTTATTGCTAAAGCATTTATTATTGCGCCAGAAAGCATGATTTCTTTTAACTCTGTTAATAGTAACGATTCGGGAGAAGAAGCTTACACTTTGGAAGTCAATGAAAAAAATATTTCTTTAAAGGGTAAATCAAAAGGTGTTTTTTATGCGATGCAAACCCTTTCTCAATTATATTTAAATAACCTCGAAACGCATCAAATTCATCAATGTTCAATTGTTGATCAGCCTAGATATGCTTATCGCGGATTACATTTAGATGTGTCTCGACATTTTTTTACAGTTGATTTCATTAAAAAATATATCGACTTAATGGCGATGTATAAACTCAATAATTTTCATTGGCACTTAACCGATGATCAAGGGTGGCGGATTGAAATCAAAAAATATCCGAAATTAACTGAAATTGGTGGATATAGAGATCAAACTTTGATTGGTAATTATCATGATCGTATGCCGCAGTGGTTTGATGGAAAATCATACGGCGGATATTATACCCAAGAAGAAGTAAAAGAAGTGGTGGCTTATGCAGGTAAGAAATACATCAATGTTATCCCCGAAATTGAAATGCCAGGACATTCTCTAGCAGCTTTATCTGCCTATCCAGAATTAGCCTGCGGTGACAACCCTGGTCCATTTAAAGCGGCAGAAAAATGGGGTGTTTTTCCTGATATATATTGTGCTGGTAAAGACCAGACTTTTGATTTTTTAGAAGATGTGCTCACAGAAGTAATGGCCTTGTTTCCATCCAAATACATACATATTGGTGGAGATGAAGCTCCTAAAACGGCCTGGAAGAAATGTCCTTATTGTCAAAAGAGAATTAAAAAAGAGCATCTTAAAAACGAAGAGCAATTACAATCCTATTTTATCCATCGAATCGAAAAATTTGTGAACAGTAAAGGACGTTCAATCATCGGTTGGGACGAAATTTTAGAAGGCGGTTTAGCACCAAATGCAACAGTAATGAGCTGGAGAGGTGTTTCTGGAGGAATATCAGCTGCTAAGCAAAATCACGATGTAATTATGACCCCTAGTAGTAATGGAGTTTACTTAGACCACACTCAAGGACGATCTGATCAAGAACCTATTACCATCGGAGGAGATGGAAGAATTTCCAAAATCTATGCTTATAATCCAACTCCAGAAAGCTTAACAATTGATCAACAAAAATATATTTTAGGTGTGCAGGCCAATATGTGGACAGAATATATCGCTAGCACTAATAAGGCAGATTATATGTTATTACCAAGATTATTTGCAGTTTCAGAAATTGCTTGGACAAATCTTGATAAGAAAAATTTCAAGGATTTTAATGAAGTAAGAGTTCCGCAACATTTAGGTTGGTTAGATCAAACCGCTACATTTTATCGTGTTCCAGAAGTGATTGGAGCAAAAGACACTACTTATTTGGTAAGCGATTCTTTAGTTTTTGATGTAAAACCATCCGTAAAGGGGGCGAAAATTTACTACACTATAGATGGTTATCAGCCAGATGAAACAACTAACTTGTACAACAAGCCTTTTAGTGTCATTGTGCCAAAAGGAGAGGAGCGGCCAGTGAAATTTAGAGTTTATACATCGACTGGAAAGCAAAGTGTCATCACCACGACTACTCTTATTAATAGAGATATTTTGAATGCAGATACCACTCAGCTCAATAGAAGTCAAGGTGCTATTAAATATTATTACGTCCCTGGGAAGTTTAAAAACACATTAGAAATTGACACCAACAAAGCAACTCTGGTTGGTTTAGCTTCACAAATCTCTCTCAGTAAAGTACCAAACAAAGCTAGGGAATATGGATTAGTATTTATCGGTATGGTCAATGTAAATGAAGATGCCAGTTTTGAATTCTCATTAAACAGCGATGATGGCAGTCGTTTGTATATTGATGATGAATTAATCATTGATAACGATGGAAAACATTCCCGTTACGAACGCTCATCAGGCGTAGCTTTAAAAGCAGGATTACATAAAATTAAAGTATTATATTTTGATGATGGTCCAGGTTCTATTTTGCAGGTATCCGTAAAAGGAACTGATGATAAAAAAATCGAGATACCATCTGTTATGTTGTTCAATTGATATGAAGAGTTTAATTCCATCTAGTTTTATTTTTGGCCTTTCGGTGATGTTATTTGCTTGTCAAAGTAAATCTTCGGAAGAAAATACCAAACCAAAAAAAGTAGTGATGGAGTTACCCGCACCTTTTCAAAAACATTTGAAGGTAGAAGTAGGTCCCGAATTGATTTTTGATGTGTTTAGTTGGGGGAGAGGTTCTGATTCTACATCGTCTTTATTAATTCTTCGTTCCGACTCTTTAAAGAATGAGTTTTCCGTAGCGTCATCTGATAATATTGATGGTCGTTTACAAGAAGTTTTCAATACAGATATGGATGATGATAACAATCCAGAAATTGTAGTCTATTATACATTAAACGATAAATATGAAAGTGCGGAGGTAATGTGCTTTGAGTTTAATGGTAAAAACGTTAATAAAATTCGTTTTCCAGATTTGAGTTCAAAAACTAAAAAACAATATCATGGCTTGGATGATTTTTATGTAAAAGAAGGAAAGCTCTTTCGCGAGTTTAATATTTATGATGAAGCTGATACATTGGGTAAAAATGCTTTAGAGAAAAAGAAAATCCAGTACTTTTTAAAGAATAATAATTTTGATTTAAAGGAATTAGAGTAAATCAGTTTTCAATTAATTATTCTTTACTATAAGCTAACTGTCAACTCTTAACTGAATCAAGCTTCATCCTTAAACTGCTCGTTCAATCTTTCTAAATCCTCTAACATTTCATTGAAGCGTTTTTCTTCTTTCCGAACGTATATTTTCATCAAATAAAAATAGCAAACGATGAACCACGCTAAAGTAGCTACCACCATAGAAATCATCAGAACTAAATTCAATTGATAGAAAAACTCAATAAAATATAAGCTCAGTCCAAAACCTAAAACCAAGGTGTAGATTTTATAATTTCGAGTATGTTGAATCTGTCTTGATTTTCTAAACTTTTGGATAAATTGAATATGGTCTTGAGGTTTATCAAACAAAGTATTGCTACTAGCAACATTTTTAATATTGATGATTTGGATTACAATAAAATATATGCAACATCCAGCAACGATTGCCAAACCTAAATATGATGTCCAAAAATTAAAACTAATGGCAAACCATAAATAAATCATCATGATTAAAGCAGGAATCATTAATAAAATCTCTTTCATAAATTTGAGACTCAATTTTTCCCTACTATCCTTATAATGAGTAATCACCTCCCGATGATCGATAACAGGGGCGGTCTTTTGCTCATTCCAAATGCCAATTAACGAATCAAAGTCTTTCATGCTCATTGTATAATTCAGTAAGCTTATGCTTAATCCTGTGTATTTTAACCCTTAAATTTCCTTCAGATATTCCCGAAACTTCTGCAATTTCTGGATACGGAACTTCGTCCATCACCATAGTAATGATAATACGCTCATTCTCTTCCAATTTAGAAATACATTGATATAAGGTTTTTACCTGTTCTTGCTTTTCTCTTTCTCCAGTTTCTTCTTCGCGGTTTTCGATGATATTTGGCGTCAGCTCATCTTTCGCTTGTCTTTTTTCACTCTTCAAATAAGTCAGACAAGTATTTACTGCAATCCTATAAATCCAAGTGGAAATCATAGATTGATTTCTAAACTTCTCTAAATTTTGCCAAACCTTTAAAAAAGTTTCCTGCAAAAGATCGTTTGCTGCATCATCATCCCCAGTATAACCAAAACATAAGTGATAAATCTTCTTAGAATTAGCATCAAAAATCTCTTTAAATAGCTGCTCCTTGTTAGACATTAATCTGTTTTCAGTTTTGGGGTTTGTACTTTAGATTTTAAGCGTATGCTTTTGTTACAAAATATATTTCTTTTAGGTGTCTGGAAAGCTATCAAGACTAAATTAACCTATTCAATTTCTCGCATACTAAAAGCTGGCTTTTTCTTTTTTAAATCACTAATCACCTCATCAAATTGCTGCTGATAATCAAAAGATAAGTCTTCCTGCAGTTTGGGAATAATTTTATTTATCCTTTTTAACTGTCTAAATAATATCGAATCTAAAGCTTTAAAATTTGATTTAACAATAGAATGTTTAATAAATTCAGAGCTAAATGAAAGTAGAACTTCAACCTCGGCAGGTTTATCAGCCATGTATCGAATATGCTTATTCATGATACGAATAAGTTTCCTTAATTGCTTGCTAACATAATAAATACTGGGATGCAGATCATCAAACTCATCTTTAATCAAATCTTTAATCAGGACAATGTAGTCGTCTTTTTTATCCTGATAAAAAAGTAGATAATGTAATAATTCTTTATTTTCGGTTTTATATTTTGCAATTCTTAAACATAAATCTTTCAATTGATGGGCATCATGAAAGTTCAATTCTTTTTTAAGTTCTGCTAATTTCGGACTGTCCATAGATTACATTTGCGCTATTAGCCAAAATAGTTACTTTTGTTAGAATCCCAAAAACTAAATACATGAAGATAAAACGCATTCCGTTAATTTTACTCATTACTGTTTTTATCGCAGCGTTAGCAACCATTTTTAATCATTATCATATTGTCTCTATTCCAGAGAACACTTTAATTATTTTAAGATGGATAGCCTTAACAAGCTTGTTTGCTTATGGTGTTCAACGGAAATCTTTAACTACCTGGATTTTAATTTCTATGGTGATAGGCGCAGAGATTGGTCATGATTTTTCCGAGATAGCCATTAATTTACAGGTTTTAAGTAAGGTCTTTTTAAAGATGATTAAAACCATTGTAGCGCCTTTGCTTTTTGCTACATTGGTATTTGGTATCGCTGGGCACTCTGATTTAAAACAAGTAGGTAGGATGGGATGGAAGTCACTACTTTATTTTGAGGTAGTTACTACTTTGGCTTTGTTTATTGGGGTTTTGGCCATAAATATTTCAAAAGCAGGTGTGGGTATTAAACCTCCTGCAGTGATTACCGAAACCTTAGAAAAGGTAGAGCCACAATCTGCAACAGATATTATTCTACATGTTTTTCCTGAAAACATAGCAAAATCAATGGCCGAAGGTCAGGTTTTACAAGTAGTAGTATTTAGTATTATTTTCGGTATTGCATTAGCAATGGTACGTGAGGATAAACGTCGCCCGATGCTAAAGGCCGCCGAATCACTTTCCGAGGTCATGTTTAAATTCACCAATATCGTCATGTATTTTGCGCCGATAGGGGTTGGTGCTGCAATTGCATTTACGGTAGGGCATATGGGCTTAGGTATTTTATTAAATCTTTTCCAACTATTGGCAACCTTATATGTTGCATTAATAGCGTTCTTATTGTTAATACTATTGCCCATCGCATTAATTGTTGGTGTACCTATTAAAAAGTTTTTAAATGCTATTGCCGAGCCTGTTTCTATTGCTTTTGCAACTACCAGCTCCGAGGCCGCTTTACCAAGAGCAATGGAAGCGATGGAAAGAATTGGCGTACCTAGAAAAATTGTAGCTTTCGTGATTCCGACAGGTTATAGTTTCAATTTAGATGGGACTACCTTATATCTGGCCTTAGCCGCTATATTTGTTTCGCAGGCTGCAGGTATGGATTTGAGTATTGGTCATCAATTAGTAATTGTATTTACTTTAATGTTAACCAGTAAAGGAGTTGCTGGTGTACCAAGGGCTTCTTTAGTGATATTATTAGGTACAGCTTCTTCGTTTAATTTACCTGTTTGGCCAATATTTATCATTTTAGGAATTGATGAGTTGATGGATATGGCTCGTACATCAGTAAATGTTATAGGAAACTGTTTAGCAACAGTGGTAATTGCTAAATGGGAAAATGAATTTGATGAAAATGCCAACCACGTAGAAATTGAAGAATTATAATTATGAGTGATAGATTTAAAAAGATATTCTTAGGCGTAAGTATTGCAGTTCCGTTTTTATTGTATTGCATTTATTATTATTCCTTTATGATTAAAAATGCGCCTTATAAGTTTTCGGAATTTAAGAGCATTACCATGAAGTCTGGAATTGGAAATCATTATGATAAAATTTATACATCTACTAACGAAAAATTCCAATACTTAAATGGAAATGATTCTCTAATTACGCACAAATTAAAGCTTTCCAAAGATGATTTATTGTATTTACATAGACGGGCAGCAGATATTGGAATGTGGGATATGCCAACTAAAATGTTAAGTGATACCACCAACACGGCTCCAAAATATTACATCGAATTAGATTACGAACGTAAAAAGAAAATTATAGAATTTGATGCTGCTTTTAATGGCAATCCAAAATTAAAGGATGCCGCAATTGAGCTTGTTAAAACCGTTGAAAAAGTGATTGAAACTGCCGACGAAAAGCAGAATCATTAAAAAAAAATCGAAAATTAAGAAAGCATCCTGCGTTTTATCAGGATGCTTTTCTTTTTGACTTCTCCCAGGCTGCAGACTGCTTACCTTTAAAATATCTGAAAGTGCCAGCCATCGCCGCATAATTCATCATCGAGAAATAAAAAGGAATAAATAAAATTTTGATTTTGATTTTTTTACTCTCCAATAAATATCCAGTCAAAGAAGCTAGATAAAACAAAACCTGACCTAAAAGGATGGGTTGATAGATGAATAAGTCATTGTAATGTACGCAGATGATGATATTTAAAATTAAAACCAAAATCATTAACCAAGGTGTAATTGCCCATCTCAAAACTCGGTGACTGATGTACTGAAAAGTAAGAATTGGGTAATTAAATGGATTTGCTGATTTTTTTAACCTTAAGATAGATTGTATTCCACCTGCAGCAATTCTAATCTTTCTCTTTAACTCTTCTTTAGTATCAGCTGAAGCAGTTTCCATTGCATAAGCACCAGGCTCGTAAGCAATAATAAATCCATTTTCGGCAATACGCATAGCAATCATGTGGTCGTCTATAATAGTGTCTGATTCTACGGGTTGATATAAACCAGTTCTAATACTAAATAGTTCACCTGCTGCGCCAACGTTAGAATACAGCTCATAATCCCATTTTTTTAATGCCGATTCATACTTCCAATAAAATCCTTCTCCAGCAGCACTCGCGTCAGCTGATTCAGCTACCATAATTCTTTTCTCGCCAGCTACCGCACCAACTTTTGGGTTTTGATAATGTTTAACTAATTGTTTGACGGCCGCTTTATTTAAGAAGGTATTGGCATCTGTGAAAACTGTAATTTCACCTTTGATAAATGGAATAGCTCTTTTTATAGCGGCCATTTTTCCAGCTCTAATATCCTGATGTAATAGTTCGACTTCTTTAGTTCGGCTAATAATTGTTGACGTTTCATCTGAAGATCCATCGGTAATAAAAATGATTTGAATTTTGTCTTTTGGATAATCTAACTCCAAACAATTTTTAATTTTCTCTTCAATAATATCCGCTTCATTAAAAGCAGCTATGATTAAAGAAACTGTAGGTAAAACTTCATTATCGTTAAATTGAAAAGGTTTTACAAATAATCTTTTAATTCTTACTAAAAAGAACAAGAAAATTCCATAACCAAAAAATGTATAAAAGATTATAAATAAGCTAACCCAGAAAAGTACAATCATAATTTATGGAGTTTAAAGCCTAAATCCTTGCTATTTTTTGAGTGAGAGAAATTCCAGACCAAACCTTTTAACGCAAATTTGGCCAAATCGGTTCTTGAGTTTTTTAAATAAAGAAAAATCATTTTTGGAAAAGCGATTAAAGTATAATAAATACTAAATAGTAAAGTGTTTAAAATACCTGTATTCCTTCTTATAAAAAGCATTCTGTTTCTTGTCATGAAATAGGTTTTGATGATACTTTCTTTACCTACAGAGATTGACTCTTTATGATAAATATGTGTTTTTCCTGTAAAATTAATGGTTTTTCTAATCCTTTTAAACTTTTCGCACCAATCTAATTCTTCATAGTATAAGAAATAACTTTCATCCATTAATCCAGCTTTCATTAAATCAGCTCGCTTACACATTACCGCTGCACCATGGCAAAAAGCTGTTTCGTAGCTTAATCTATCATATTGGCCAACGTTCTTTTCAAACTGTCCGATTTGTGAATTTCTTGCAGTAAGATAATTAAGAGGCGTATAGCCAGCATATTGAATCATGCTCCTATCATCATCATAAATGATTAAAGGCGAGAGTAAACCTATTTGGGAGTTTGTTTCAAATTCGTTGATTAAAACTTCGATACAACCAGCAATTATTTCAGTATCATTATTCAATAAAAAAATATAATCACCATTCGCTATATTTATCCCTAAATTATTACCACCAGCGAAACCTAAGTTAAGTTCTGAACGTAAAAAGATAAGATCAGGAAATGCGTTATTAAATTCTATTTCGTGGTTTTCATCACTTGCATTATCAACTAAAATAACTTCTATTTGATTTTGATAATGTTTTTTAATGGATAACAATAATTCAATTGTAGCCTTTGGCTGGTTATAGTTGACTGTAATGATTGTAACTTTATCCATTCTTAATTTTTATTATTGAAGCAAAATAAAATAAATTGTCAACAGATAAGAAAATATTTGAAGAGTTAGATCATTTCTCTGGGATAGAACAGCAACCTCTGTCTATCGAAGATAAATTGGACGAGCTCATTAATTTATTGAATAATAGCGATATAAATTCAAATAACATCAAACAAATTAAGGATAAATTTAATGTTGCTATTGAAAAAAAATTAAGTGAACCTGAATTACTTGCTGAATTTCAGAAAGTTGATAGTGTAGACTTATCTCGATTTGAAAAACTAGAAAAAATAGAAATGCTGCTTAAAAGTAATTACATAGATACAAAAGTGGCTAAGTCTATCAAGTTTAAAAACTTTTTAGAAATGATTTTTCCTGTTTTGGCTGGTTTAGTTATGGTAACCTTAGGTTTTGCAATGATTATTCTTCCTGCTCCACCATATTTCGAAATGTTTACTATCTTTCATTTTACTTTAAATGATGGCTTTACTTTAATGGATTTAATTTCTTTGATTATCGTATTAACTGGTATTTTTATAATCATTAAATCATACATTAAATTTGTCAATTAGGCTTAAACCGTGGAGAAAAAAATTCTAATTGTTGATGATGAGAAAATGCAGCTAATGCTAATGAAAAAGCTATTGGAAAGTGCAGGTTTTGTTTGTTTAAGTGCAGAGGACGTAGATACGGCTTTAGAGATTTTAGAAAAGGATATTCCAGATTTGATTATTTCTGACATAGAAATGCCGGAGAAGGATGGTTTTTTATTCAGAGAATTGACATTAAAAAATAAGTTATTAAAGGAAATCCCATTTCTTTTCTTGACTTCACACAATCAAGAGATTTTTATACAAAGAGGATTAGATTTAAAGGCAATAGATTACATTCCTAAAAAGATACCTCAAAATCAGCTAATTTCTAAGATTAATAATATTCTTGCTACAGTACAAGAACAAAAAGAGAAATCAATTAACGAGCTCAAATTAATCGCTGATAAATTAAACCTAAAAAACGTTCCATCAAAAGGTATTAAATTAAAAAACTTTGAGATTAATATTTTTCACCAGCCATTTCAAAATCATCCTGGTGGAGATTTTATTGATTTTATAAAAGTTAATGATCGATATACTTTTTTGGTTTTTGGTGATGTAATGGGAAAAAAATGGGGAGCATGGTTTTTTTCATTTACTTTTTTAAGCTACATCCGTTCGGCAATTAGGATTTGTGTTTTTGATGGCAATGTCTCAGTTGCCCAAATCATGCAGCGAATTAATCAAGTTATACATGTTGATGAGTTTTTAGATGATATCTACTCAACGCTTAGTTTAGTTTTAATAGATGATGAAGAAAAGAAAATTACCTATTCTGGAGCAAGTGATTTACCTTTATTACTGTATAGAAATCAAGAAAAAAAAATCACCCAATTTAAGTCAAAAGGATTATTATTAGGTTTTTTTGAAAACGGAAATTATAGCGAACAAGAGGTGGATAATCAGTTAGGAGATCAGGTGTTTTTACTTTCGGATGGGGCAATAGACTTTGAATCAAATGGTGTGAAAAAGACAGATATAAACTTTTTTATTCAGCAGTTAGAAGACCTTTTAGAGAAAGAAATGAGCTTTAAAGCAATAAGTGATAAAATTTTTTATCGGGAAAAATACCAGGTTGACGATTGTAGTTTAATACAAATCAAAAGAATTTAGTATGAATTTTAGAAAACAAGTACTCGAAAACGGTATCGTTTTAATAACGGTAGAAATTGCCGAAGCAGGTTTAAATTACTCTGAACAGTTTAAAGCTTTTTTAAACGAAAATAGTAATCAAGATAACCCAAAACTGATCATTGATTTAGCCAAAGTAGAATACATGGATAGTTCATTTATTGGTGCTTTGGTAGCGGGCTTAAAACATGTGCTATCCCATAACGGAGAAATGGCATTAGCAAATATTCAAAAGGATGTAAATGCACTTTTTGAACTTACAAGATTAGATAAAGTTTTTAAAATTGCAGACAGCATAAATGATGCAATAAGCCAATTGAAATAATGGTTTATAATCAAAATTCTTTAAAATTAAGCATTCCAACAAAAATTGTTGAATACAAATATTTTATTGAGCATTGCTGTGATTTTATTTTGTATTTGGAAAATTTCGGAAATGACTTTAATAGGGTTGCTAAGTTTAAATTGGTGATCATGGAGTTATTAACAAATGCCATAAAACACAGTAAAACAGAATCTTTTTTAGAGATAACTAAAATGGCTCATAAGGTGATTGTAAGGAAGATAGATGCTGGTCAAAAATTCAATTGTAAAAACGCTAAAACTAATCAAGACATAAAAATCCCGATAATGGATTTTATATCCGAAATCAAAATAAATGCCCGTTTAGGTAACAATTACGAGCTCCCCATCTTAATCAAAAGTAAAAATCAAATCGAGTTTTTAGAACCTGAAAATTTGAATCATGATTCATTCTTTAATATTCCAGAAAATTTCGGGTTGTTAATTATAAAGCAATGTTCAGATAATTTTTACTATTATTACGATAATAAGAAGAGCATAAACGTATTTGAAGTAATTTTTAATT
>JAHJVW010000108.1 GCA_018828585.1 Bacteroidota bacterium | reverse complement strand
TATTCATTAAAATAATTTATGCACTATACTTTACATCAGTTACAGGTTTTTTTGATAATTACTCAAACAAAAAGTATTACCAAAGCAGCAGAAGAGCTGCATTTAACACAACCAGCAGTTTCCATTCAGCTTAAAAATCTTCAGAACCAGTTCGATGTTCCATTAACAGAAGTAATTGGAAGACAAATTTTTATCACAGATTTTGGTAAAGAAATTGCCATTTCGGCTCAAAATATTATTGATCAAGTTAACGCTATCAACTATAAAACTTTAGCTTTTAAGGGTCAATTATCAGGACGTTTAAAAATCTCTGTCGTATCAACAGGAAAATATGTTATTCCTTATTTTTTAACAGATTTTTTAAAAAAGCATGATGGAATAGAGCTGATTATGGACGTTACCAATAAAGCTAAAGTGATAGAAAGTCTGGTTCAAAATGAAGTTGATTTTTCATTGGTTTCTATATTACCAGAGCATTTAATGATTGATAGAATACCTTTAATGCGTAATAAATTGTATTTAGTAGGCAATATCAATCAAGCTTTCAATCAACAAGAATATGATATAAGTACTTTGGAGGAGTTGCCAATAATCTACAGAGAACAAGGTTCTGGAACACGACAAACTATGGAGCAATTTATCAACGCACATGGCTTGCTTATTAAAAAGAAAATGGAACTTTCAACCAATGAAGCTGTAAAACAAGCAGTAATAGCAGGTTTAGGATTTTCGATAATGCCAATAATTGGAATTAAGAACGAATTAAAGAATAAAGTACTACAAATTATTCCTGTAAAAGGATTTCCAATAGAAAGTGAATGGAATTTAATTTGGTTAAAAAGCAAGAATCATTCACCAGCGGCTAGTGCTTATCTAGAATTTTTAAAATCTAATAAGGAACATATAATTAAAGAAAAATTCTCTTGGTTTGGAGATTTTAATTAGAAGTGGCTTTAACTTTTTTTTCTAATGCAGAAAAGACCAAGGAATTCAAAAAATCATTTACGTTTTTGAGACTTTTAGTTTCTGCAAAATCTGTTAGGGCTGGTAAGTGAGTCATAAAAAAATCCTGAAAATGAGCCATTTCAATGATTGTACTTGCCAGCGATCTGGTGTATGGATAATCAGGATTAAAATCTTTAAATATATTACTTATACGAGCGCATAAATTTTTATAAGGTTTAAAAAGTTGGTACTGATTATCTTCTGTTACATGTTTAGTTAAATAAACTTTAGATGATTCGTAAATAATAATTTGATGTAAATCTTCTAAACTAATATCATCAATCACCGTATGTTCCTCATCCATTTGCCAAGTTAAAATCTGATTAATCACTTTAATTTTTTCAGCCGAGCTCTTTAGATTATTTGTTTTAAACATTACCTGATAATCTAACCAATGCCAATACCAAGCTACCACATAGCTCAATAAACGATGTTTGTTTTCAAAATATCTATAAACTGTAGCTTCGGTAGTCGGAATTTCTTCAGCAAGTTTTTTAAACGTAAAAGCTTCAAACCCTAATTTTCTAATTAAATTGATGCTTTTTTTAATCATATTTTTACCAATTTCACTTTGTTCAGGATTTCTGAGGTAAAGTTTCTCATTCATTTTTGGATGTAGCTCCCAGTTCATAACTTTACAAGATTAATTTCAAAGATAGTAAAAATGTCATTAAATAATCATTTACTATCTTTTATAATAGTAATACTATTAATTTAGAGAGATTATCACTTTATTTGTGGTATAAATTAAATTGTAATGGCAGCACAACCTTCCTTAAGGTCCGCATTAATCAAATTGTTTCAATTAATAAATTTAGAGAAACGAGAAATTCAAAATTTATATATCTATGCCATATTAAGTGGAATTATTGTGCTTTCCTTGCCTTTAGGCATCCAAGCCATAATCAATTTATTATTTGGAGTAACCATTAGCACTTCGTTGGTTGTTTTAATTATTGTAGTGATTCTTGGAGTATTATTGAGTGGTGTTTTGCAAGTGAAACAAATGCGTATTACAGAGCGAATTCAGCAAAGAGTTTTTGCCAGATTAACCTTTGCATATGCATATCGAATTCCCAAATTAAGTTTACCAAGTATTGATAATTACTATCTTCCGGAGCTAGTAAATCGATTTTTTGATACCGCTAGTTTACAGAAAGGGCTTTCAAAATTAATGATTGACTTTCCTGCAGCTTCCATCCAAATATTTTTTGGTTTGCTTCTATTAAGTTTTTATCACCCTGTATTTATTGTTTTCGGTATATTTTTAGTGGCAATTGTACTCTTAATATTTCATCTCACTAGTCCAAAAGGATTTGCAACCAGTATTAAAGAGTCTGATTATAAGTATGATGTTGCCCACTGGCTAGAAGAAATAAGTAGGAGTATCAAAACTTTTAAGTTTTATCAGCATACTGATTTACACCTAAAAAATACAGATAAATTGGTAGATGGGTACTTAAAAGCTCGGAATGATCACTTTTCGGTTTTGGTGTTTCAATATCGTATCATCATTGCCTTTAAAGTTTTAATCACAGCGGCAATGTTAATCATTGGAGCTGTTTTATTTGTAAACCAGCAAATTAACTTAGGACAGTTCATTGCTTCTGAAATTATTATTTTGTCTATCATAAGTGCGATTGAGAAGCTAATTGTAAGTCTCGAAGTGGTATATGATGTTTTAACTTCTTTAGAGAAAATCAATAAGGTTTTAGATAAACCACAGGATAAGGACTTCCATAGCGAAAACACCTTAACTGTTAATCCAGCTGGGCTTGATATAAAAATCAGAAATTTAAATTTTAAATTCAATAACGAAAAACTTATTCTTAAAAACCTAAATCTTCATGTAGTGGCTGGTGATAAAATATGTTTACGTGGTTTAGAAGGTTCAGGTAAATCTACATTACTTAAAGTTTTAACTGGGATGTGGCCTGATTTCGAAGGGAACATCGCCTTTAATGACATTCCGTTTGTAAATATTTCACAAGACTTATTCCATCACCAAGTTTCTGTTTTTTTAGATGAAGATGAGTTGTTTAATGGTACATTAATACAAAATATAACCCTTGGAGAAAACGAAGTCAACTACGAGGAGCTAAATAAGATTTGTGATATCCTTGGACTTTCTGATTTTGTTTTTTCGAAAAAGGATGGTTATGATTTGCCTTTAGATCCTCAAGGGAAAAAGCTATCCTATAATATTGCACAAAAAGTGCTATTGGCTCGTTGCTTATATAAAAAGCCTAGATTGTTGTTAATGGAAGATGGCTGGATGGGATTAGAGCCAAAAACAAAATCTAGAATTATAGATCTTTTAACTGATAGGAATAATGGATTTACGTTGATAGCCATTAGTGATGATGAAGATTTTGCTAAAAAATGCAATAAAGTTTTGATGATGGAGAACGGGTATTTATCTCAAATTAATTAAGATGTTTTTAGAGCGTAAAACAAACATTGATAAATTAATGCAATTTGATTCTTTTAAGAGGGTAATCAGACAAAAATCGTCACGTCATTTGCTGCGTAACTTCTTAATAGGGTTAGCTGGTTTATTGTGCATTCTTTTTCTTCCTTGGACACAAAATATTCAATCAAAAGGAAACGTAGCTTCTTTAAATCCTGATCAAAGACCACAACAAATTAATAGTATTATATCAGGAAGAATTGCTAAATGGTACATCCAAGACGGACAAAAAGTTAATAAAGGAGACACCATTTTAAAAATTAGTGAAGTAAAAGAAGATTACTTAGATGAAAACTTATTAGAAAGAGTAGATGACCAAATTAATGCAAAAAGCGAAGCAATAGACTTCTACAAAAAAAAAGCAAATACTGCAAATGAACAGCAAAAGGCTTTAACTAGTGGTTTGGATTTTAAATTAGATCAATTAAGAAATAAGTTGAAGCAGTATAATTTACAAGTTCAATCAGATAGTGTGTCGTTTGTTGCTGCTCAAAATCAATTCAGAATTTCAACGGAGCAATTAAATCGCCAAAAGAAACTTTTTGATGAAGGATTAAAATCTTTAACTGATTTGGAGCAAAAACAACAATATTTACAGGATGCTCAATCAAAGAAAATAAGTACCGAAAATAAATTTTATAGTAGTAAAAACGAGTTACTGAATATAAGATTAGAGCTTTTAGGCGTTGAACAAGAATATACTGAGAAAATATCTAAAACTGATGGAGATAGATTTAGTGCAATGTCTCAGGTATCATCAACAACTGGTGAAATTGCAAAGTTGAAAAACCAATTTGAAAATTATAAACAGCGCCAATCTTTTTATGTTATTCTGGCTCCACAAGCTGGACAAGTGATTAGAACAGTAAAATCAGGTATTGGGGAAACGGTAAAAGAAGGAGAAATGCTATTACAGTTAGTTCCTGATAATTTTGATGCAGCAGTAGAAATGTTTATTGAACCAGTGGATATTCCTTTGATATCAATTGGTCAAAAAGTTCAAATACAATTCGATGGTTTTCCTGCGGTCGTATTTTCTGGCTGGCCTCAAGCTTCGTATGGTGTTTTTGGTGGAAAAGTTACAGCAATAGATCCTTATATTAATCCAAATGGTAAGTTTAGAATTTGGGTTATACCCGATGACAAAAAAATATGGCCTAAGGAACTGAGATACGGATCTGGTACAAAAAGTATTGCATTGTTAAAAGATGTTCCGTTAATATATGAGCTGTGGAGACAGTTAAATGGTTTCCCACCAGAATATTATCAACAAACAGATCAAAAACAAAACGATAAAAAGATAAAAGATGAAAAAAAGTAGGCTTGTTTTTTTTGTAATTCTTTTGTTTTCAGTTTCAAATGTTTTTGCCCAGGAAGTAGCTGATACCTTGACTTGGAATTCTTTCGTAGGGATTATTAAGCAGTATCACCCTGTAACTGTAAAAGCAAAATTATTAGGTGATTTAGCAAAAGCTAAGAAAAGGCAAGCTTGGGGTGGTTTTGATCCTAAACTAGAAGCGGATTTTGATCGAAAAATTTATGATGGAACTGAATATTATTCATTTCTAACACCTCAAGTAAAATTACCACTTTGGTATGGAATTGAACTTAAAAGTTCTTATTCTGAAGCTGAAGGAGCCTTTCTTAATCCAGAAAACAAATTACCAAAAGAAGGACTTTCTTATGCAGGTATTAACTTTCAACTGGGAAAAGGCTTATTGATGGATAGTAGAAGAGCTGCATTTAAGCAAGCTCAGATTTTTGAGGATGCCAGTGCAAATGAGCAAGTTAGAATTTTGAATGATTTATTCTATGAGGCCGGGGAGAATTACATCAACTGGCAAAATAAGTCAGCTAATCTTAAGATTTTTCAAAATGCTTTAAATTTATCAAAGGTTAGGTTTAATGCGGTTAAATCTGGTTTTTTTAATGGAGACAAACCAGCTATAGATACAGTTGAAGCTCAATTACAAGTTCAGCAAAGAGAAATTTCTTTCCAACAAGCTCAACTAGAATTAAAACAAGCTGAGTATGGGCTAAGTACTTTTTTATGGTTAGAAAACTCAACTCCTGTTGATGCAGATGCATTAAATATTAAACCTCAAGATGAAGGGATTTTAGCTATTTTAACCTCACATGATATCAAAAGTAATCCTAAATTATTAAGCTATGATTTTAAAATCAAAGACTTAAATATTGAAAGAAGACTAAAAGCGGAAAGCCTTAAACCGGAATTTAATATTGGTTTGGGCTTATTAAATCAAGGAAGAACACCACTTAGAAATATCAACTCTACTTACTGGAATCAAAACAATAAAGTAAATGTGAGTTTTGCTATTCCTTTAACGTTTTCAAAAGCGAGAGGTGATATTGCTGAGGCAAAAATTAAAATCAGACAAGTTGAATTGGATAGGGATTTAATGAGAAATGAACTTAACATTAAAATGAAGCAAAATATTGCCGAAGTCAATACCCTTCAAAATCAATTGAATATATTAAAAACTACTTTAGGTAATAGTGAAACGCTATTAAAAGGGGAGGAAACTAAATTTAAATTTGGGGATAGTTCGTTGTTTTTAATAAATTCCAGAGAGACAAAGCTAATTGAAATTCAAGAAAAATTATTTTTGGTAGAGGCTAAACTAAATAAGGCTCAAATAAAATCGCTTTGGTTAACAGGTGGTTTATTTGAAAATCTTTAGTTGAGGTAGCTTAAACTTCAATAATCAAAGGTTTTTTAGATCTTTTCTTCCAATTTTCGTTTTGAAGCATCGGTTCGCCATCGTAATCTGTAGCGGGCTTACCAATACAAAAATAGCCTAAAGGTTTCCAGTTTTTTGGTATTTCGAGAATATCAGCGAAAGCTTCATAATCCATAATAGAAACCCAGCCCGCTCCAAAACCTTCGGCAGTTAGCGAAAGCCACATGTTTTGAATAGCGCAAGCACAACTCCATTCTAAAGTATTTGCATTGCCAATGGTACCGATAGTGAAATCGTCTAAAACACCATGATCACAAAATATAGCTAATCCTATAGGTGCATCTAGTATAGCTTCTAACTTTAAACTCTTATATTTTTCCTTTGTTTTTGGCTCAATGACACTTTTTTCCGCCTCTTTTGAAGCTTTTGTAAATAGATTTTTAATCTGTTCTCTTTTTTCTTCGGACTTTACCCTTACAAAACGCCAAGGTTCAGTTAATCCAACAGACGGCCCATGATGAGCAGCCATGATTGCTTTATTAAGAATTTCCTCTGGAACAGGTTCATTAGTGAAATGTCTGGTATCTCGTCTTTTTGCGATACAGGTGTAAATGTCCATTTAATATAGTTTTTGAATCTTCATCTTTCTTAAACTTTTCTCCACCATTTTTCAGGAGTGGTATTTTTAGTGAAATATAAAGGTTCACCAATTTTAGGGGTTAAGATAGGCAAATCTTCTCCATCGGCTTTTTCAAATAACCTTTCAATAGGCTCTTTCCAGGGATGTGTAGACAATGCGAATTTACCCCAATGGATAGGAAACAATACTTTTGTATTTAATTGAATCGCTGCTTTGAAAACTTCCTCTGGAAGCATATGAATCTTTGGCCAATATTTGCCATATTGTCCGCATTCTAAAATAGCCAAGTCAAAAGGACCGAACTCTTTTCCGATTTTTTCAAAATGAATATCGAAGCCAGAGTCACCACCTAAATACAAATGATAATTTGGTGTTTTTAAATCAAAAGAACTCCAAAGCGTGTTTGCTCTTTTAAATTTTCTTCCCGAAAAATGCCGAGCAGTTAAAGCAGTAAATTGAAATCCTTCTAATTCAACTTTATCATTCCATTTTAAGCTAGTTATTTGAGCTGCTTTAGTGCCCCATAATTTGAAATGAGCATCTACACCAGCTGAGGTTAAAATATGCTTTACTTTAGGTAATAATTCTTTTATCGTTTTATAATCTAAATGATCATAATGATCATGACTAATTAAGAGGATATCAATTTCGGGAAGATCTTCTGGTTTGTAATTGTAACTCATCGGAAAACTTTTTCCAAAAATTGGAATAGGAGAAGCCCGATAAAATACGGGATCTACTAAAATCTTTTTCCCCTCAATAAACAAGAGATAAGACGAATGCCCAAACCAAATAATCGTGGGCTCGTCTGATTTAAAGTTCTTTAAATCTGTTTTTACAACTGGAATAATACTTTTTGGAATATTATCTTTTGATTTATTCATCCATTCTTTTAAAATTTTGAAGAATGATCCATCAGGAGACATCGTTTCAGTTTCAGACTGATTATAAAAAACACCGTCTTTGAAATTTTCAGCATCTTTTAAGTCATCTACATTGGGTTCGGCACCAAAAACTAAAGAGTTAAAAAATGTAAGAACAAAAAAAGCAATGAGGGCAACAGCTAAACCTGAATAAATCAACATCGTTTATATTCCAGCATCATTAGAAACACCTCCAGCAATTCCTTCCACCCAATCATCATCACCTTTTCCGTTGGCTAAAGAACTCAATAAACGATTGTAAACTAAGCTCAACAAAGGTGCTGGCATTTCTGCATCTAGAGCCATTTTGCTGGCTAATCTGGCATCTTTGAAGCCTAATTTAGCTTTAAAGCCTACTGGTTGATATTGCTTTTTAGCGATGAGCGTTCCATAATTTTTATAAATGGGCGCATTGAAAACCGTGTTTCCAAAAAAGTCGGCGACTTGTTCTCTGTCTAGACCTTGTTTTTCGGCTAAAGTAAACGCTTCTGCCATGGTTTCCATAGATGCCATAATCATAAAATTACCAGCTAATTTCACCACGTTGGCAGCTCCAGGTTCAGTACCGAAATCATAAGTTCCTTGACCTAATAAATCTAAAATGGCTTTCACCTTTTCTTTCGTCTCTGTATCTCCGGATGTGCAAATAAATAGTTTGGCATCTGCAGCAGCATTAGGTCGACCAAAAACTGGGGCAGTTACATAATGAGAGCCTTGAGCTTGATGTGTGGTATATAAATTTCTGGATGTATCCGGAGAAATGGTACTCATACTGATGTGTATGGCATCTTTTTTCATTCGGGATAGAAAACCATTCTCGCCATTTACTGCTTCATATAAAGCATCATCATCAGACAACATAGTGATGATGATATCTTGATCTTCAGCGGCTTTATCTGGTTGTTCAAAAACTTGGAAATCTCCTTTCAAAGCGTCTGATTTACTTTTTGTACGGTTATAAACGTTTAATTGATATCCGGCATTCAATAAATTTTGAGCCATACCGATGCCCATATTTCCTAGTCCTATAAATGTGATTTTTGCTTTTTCCATTTGATGAAATGATTTTTACGATTGTATTTGCGTTAATGATTGAAGTGTATACCGGCCTGTGACTAATGCCTGCGGGGTATGAACGAAAAGCATGACCTATAAAGCTTTTGTTTTTCACAAGAGCTTTGGGGAACGCCCTGATGTTGTTAATTTATATAATCTTTATCCTCATTACTTAAAGTGTTTGGCTTTTTCATACTGATGTAATCTGTGTCCTCGTTACTGTTTTGATGAACCTCCGAAGGAACTTCCTTTGAAGTAGATATGATTTCTTTTTTCTTCTTTGGGCGAGCTACAATGACGCCTATAATGAAACCAAAAACAGTTACAATTAACATCATGAGCAACTTGGATACGTATATTTCTTTCCAGAGGATGGTAAACATGACCTGATCTGTATTTTGCATGAAAATAACAGTGATGAGTACAGATAGAACGATGATGATGATTGTTTTAAAACTCATAATTTAAAGACTAAAATTTAAACCTAATTCGAATATCGGTTTTTTTATGTTGCTTTCGTTAGGAAATATGATTTTACCTCCCAATACAAAATTTGGTAAATAGAATCTGAGTAAATTCATGTCGGTTTTAAGCTCGGCACCATAAGATCTTAACCCTTTACCTTTGCCGATGTTTTCAAAGTCGGTAAAAAAACCTCCTCTAATTCTTTTAACATACGCTAAAGGCCCAATTTCCCAATCAGGATAAGCGATTGGAAATCTATAATCAAGTAAAAGGGTATTGTAAAGTTTGGCAATGGGAGCAAGGTTTGCATATCCGCTTGCCCTAACGATTGCTATGTTGGTTGCGTAAATGCCATTTCCTGTTTGAAAATTTAAACTAGATTGAAAACTATGGTTTAGAAATAATCCTGGAAAATAAAATTGTGATTCAAAAGCGAAGTATTGGCCATTTCTATTTTTGATAAATGGTAAATGCTCATAACTGAGTTGGATATTCTGTCCCCACAATGGAGCTAAATCTCTAGGGCTTCTTTGCGAGTTTAAGCCGAATATGAATTTATATTTCAATGGAAACTTAACTGTTTTTAAAAAATCAGTTGGTTGTAAGGAAAACTGATATCTGTTGGTATAAGAACTTTCTATACTTAAGCCACTATAAAAACTTTTGTTTAGCCAATTGGTGTAAAAAGGAAGATTTATTTTAAAGGAAGTTACATTTTCTCTCCATTGAAACGCGACAAAACTCGTATCTGTTCCATTAATTTTAGGAGTATATGATAAGCGAGTCCTGTTTTCATAATCGAGAGATAATTGGGGATAATATTTAAGATAACTGAAGCCTGCTCTATACTCGTTTTTGTTGAGAGCATTATTAAATCGGTAGCCAATGTAAGAAGATAAAGTGTTTAGTTTATTGTTAGATACCAAATCAAAACCAAAATTATTACCATTATTGAATGCGTTACTTTCGTAAATGGGTTCGATACTATGAAAATAAAAAAGATGGTTGATGTCTTTATATGATTTACTTTCGTAAGTCTTAGTTGGGATATCGACAAATACATTTGAGCGATTTTCCTGAGATATGAGCGGTTTAAAATATTCGACAAACAAACTACTCGCTGGTTTCGAATTAAAAGCGTCAGTCTTATTTAAATCAATCGAAGAAATTTGGTAGCCTTGCGGCAGATAGTTGTTAAATAATAAAATTCCATTGCTGTTAACTGAAGGATTAAACGCTCCGAATTTCGCAAAACTCAGTTGACTGATTTTCTTGTCTTGAAGGTTGAAGGCATAGATATTATCAATGCCATTGTAGTGTGCTTTAAAAATAATTTTATTCTGGTAGAAAATAGGTTTGGCAATTATCTGATGAATTTGAGTTAACAGTTGTTCTTGAGTTTCATTATTGCAATCGTATAGCAAAATGGTTTTTCCTTGCTCATTTACGGCAGCTACTACAATTTTATCTCCGGCAGAATTATATGAAGGGAATTGTAGCGTGAAATTTTGTGGATTTGGGAAGCTTTTAATTTCTTCTCCAGTTTCGGTATTAAGTTCTATCAAGTTAAAAATACCTTCTGCTGATACTTTAACAGCGATAATCTTTTTTCCATCTGGCGATAAAGCTGGTGAGAACAATCTTGTTTTTGAAGTGAGTTGACTATATTTTTTTGTTTGTAAGTCGTAAATACAGATTACGTTGAATGAGCGTTGGTCAAATCTTGGGTCGCTTCTATATTCATCCCAAACAACTTTATTGGCTGCATAATTCAAATTTGGCTCTGTTTGATAGCCAATTTTCACCAAGCCAATTTCTTGGCCGTTTTTGATTAAAGTAATGGCAGGAGTTTTCGCCTTAGAACCTTTGATACAGATGATACCTCCATCCTCTGTAGAGAAAGGAAGTAAATAGCTGGTAGGTATTTTTGATTGTTTTGAGTTTAAAATTTCGTAATCTTTAGTTGCTGATTTAGCTAGTTGATCACTCCAAAGTGAATCCATTTCGCTCAACGTATTTACGTAAAGCTGGTGAGTTCCTATTCCACTAAATTTTTTTAAAGATGAACTGAAATTATAAGGACGGATGGGAAGTTGATGAATTCTTTCTAAAATATTATCTAAGATTTTTGGTCCACCGTCTCTCCTGATTTTAGTGGTCATAAGATATCCCAAAGGGTAGTAGCCTGCTGTATAACTTTTCAATGAACCGAAATAATTCTTAGAGTAGCTAAAATGATTTTTAGATAATTCGTTTGCTCTTAAAACCATATCGAATGATGGTTGTCTTCCTCGGCCTGCATTCGTCAAGGCAGTCTCAATCCCAACGGCGTCACCTTCGAAAAACCAAGGAGGCAAATTGATGCCAAAAAGTGCCAGTTTCAATTCTTCAAAAAGTGGGGCGCTTAGTTTTGGAGATAGCTTATCAAACTGTACTACATGTCGCATCTCATGAACGGCTAAACTGTTTAGCCAATCTTGAGAATCAAATTCCTGCCCAGGGATAGTGTAAAATTCTGATCTTCTTGGTGCCATTTGAACAAAGCCATTTGATACCACACCTTGTGTTTGTAAGATAATGGATATTGGCTTTGGTTGATGGCCTAAACTTTTACTCACATCCTTGATGATTGCATCCAGTGTGTTTGCCATTCTTTGTGCTTCGGCTTCGAGTAGGGTAGGGTAGATGATTTGAAATGATGGGGTATTAATTTGCTTAAATTTTACACTAGGTGGGTTTTGGGAAGCATCAAAAACTTGCCCAATAACTGGGTGTGAAGTAATTAATAAAATAAAAGTACCTAAAATACTGATTATTAATTGATTGAATAAATTATAGTATTTCATTAAAAATGCTTACTAATTTATTTAGTATTTAAT
>JAHJVW010000107.1 GCA_018828585.1 Bacteroidota bacterium | reverse complement strand
TAAAGTAACAAAAAAACTAAAAGCAAAAGCTAAAAACGAAATAGAGATTGATTTAACTGCAAAGTTAAAAGCGTTTGTGATAAGTCTAGGACATGATGCAGAAGATATTGGCTCCGAGATAAAAAAAGCCAGTAAACTACTGTCAAAAAAATTAAGTTCAAAACTTAAAAACCTTAAAAAAGCCGGCACACAAAAAATTAAAGATACAAAGGCTGATTTAAAAAAAGAAAGTAAAGCAACAAAGAAAGAAACTGAAAAAGTAAAGAAAGAGATTTCTAAAGCAAATAAAAGTGCAGGAAAAAAATTAACTGAAGTTAAAAAAGAAGTTAAGAAAGAGGCTAAGAAAGATTTAGCACCTGTTGTAAAACAAGTTACTTCTGTTAAAACAGTAGCGGCAAATTTAGCTTCCCCTGCAAAAAAGGCGGTTAAAAAAAGTGTAGCTGCTGTAAAATCAACAGCGAGTAAGGCAACATCAGCTGCTAAAACCACTGTTGCAAAAGCAGCGGCTAAGTCATCCACAACAAAAGCACCTGTAAAGAGAGCCGCACCAACCACTAAAACAACTACTACAAAAGCATCTGTTAATAAAACTACACCAGCAACAAAAGCACCTGCCGCAAAAAAACCAGCAACAAGAACAGCTAGAAAACCAGCCATAGCCAAAGCACCTGTTGCTGCTGATGCAGGAAAAAACACTGAAGTAGAAGAAGCAAAGGAACCAAAAACGGTACATCCAGAAACTCCAGCACCTGATTCACATCAGCATGTTTCTTCTTCTCCTATACCAAAGTCAGATCCCAAGCCAAACAATTCAGATTTACCGCACCAATCAGGTCCGGCAAATAAATATAAAAGAGGTTAATTTTATTCCAATTAACGTTAATTTAATATTTAATTAACAAAATAATTTGCAGTTTTGAGTCCCGAAACCTAGTTTCGGTATTTCTTTTTATGATCAATGAATCAAGAAAAACCTCCATTAATTAATCGAGAAATTAGCTGGCTTTATTTTAACGATAGGGTTTTACAAGAGGCTGCTGATAAATCAGTTCCGTTGATGGAACGGGTGCGTTTTTTAGCCATATTCTCCTCTAATTTAGATGAGTTTTATAGGGTGAGGGTATCCACCATTAACCGTTTGGTGGTGGTGGTGAGTAAAGTAAAAGAAGAGTTAGGTTACAATCCTAAGAAAATTCTGAACCAGGTAAAAAACATCGTTGTTAAACAAGAGAAAAAGTTTAACTCCCTGTACGAAGAGATCATCAAAGAATTAGCAGCTAATAAAATCTTTATTCTGAACGAAACACAACTGAACGTGAGCAGAGGTCAGTTTGTGAAAAAGTATTTTAGAGATAAAATTCTTTCTACCATTGTTCCAATTATTATTGATGACAATCAACCTTTCCCCGAGTTAAGAGACAGAGTCATTTACTTTTTGGTAAAACTGGTTAAAAACTCATCTAAAAAGCAACATATTAAATACGCTTTGATAGAGATACCTGCTAGCTTAGATCGTTTTCTGGTATTACCCGAAACAAATAACTTAAAATTCATCATTCTTTTAGATGATATCATCAGGTATAGTTTAGACGAAGTGTTCTTTATTTTTGATTATGACGAGATTGAAGCTTATTCTATACAAATTACCCGAGATGCAGAGCTTGATTTAGACAAAAACGTGAGTGAGCGCTTTATCGAAGCACTTACCAAAAGCTTACAGAAACGAAAAAAAGGTAAACCAATGAGGTTATTGTACGACAGTGGCATGTCTTTAGACATGCTAAACACGGTGGTTACTAAATTAGAATTACACTCAGAAAGTTTAATACCCGGCAACCGTTACCACAACTTTAAAGATTTTATCGACTTCCCAAACGTGGGGGAAGATTATTTGGAATACAAAAAGATCAATCCACTCCCGGTTAAAGATTTAAGTATCTATAAGGGGATGTTTGAGCTCATCAAACAAAAGGATTATCTGATTAACCTGCCGTACCAATCTTTTGATTACATCATCCATTTTCTTCGCGAGGCAGCGATAGATCCAAGGGTCATCAGTATCCATATTACATTGTATCGATTGGCAGAAAACTCACGAATAGTTAATGCCTTAATTAATGCAGCTAGAAACGGGAAGAAAGTGTTGTGTTTGGTGGAGTTAAAAGCAAGGTTTGATGAGCAAGCCAACATTTACTGGACAAATAGGTTAGAAGAGGAAGGGATTAAAGTAAACTACGGCATCACAGGTTATAAAGTGCATACTAAAATATGTATGGTTACCCGTTTAGAGAAAGGTAAAAAAACTTATTATGCCAATTTAGCGACAGGTAATTATAACGAGAAGACGGCTAGGATTTATTGCGACCACAGTTTATTTACTGCGGACACCCGTATTACTTTAGAGCTCCATAAACTTTTTGAAAACATCGAAAAGAAAAGTATATCTAAAGGTTATAAACATTTGATTGTTTCGCCATTAGAAACCCGTAAGAAGCTCTTCGGTTTTATTGATCGAGAGATTAAATCTGCGAAAGCGAAGAAAAAAGCCTACATCATTTTAAAAATGAACTCTTTGGCAGATGAGTTGACCATCAAAAAGTTATATGAGGCCAGCAGTGCAGGCGTCATCATTAAACTCATCATTAGAGGGATGTGCTGTTTAGTGCCTGGGAAAGAGGGATTTAGTGAAAATATTGAAGTGATTTCTATTATAGATAAGTTTTTGGAACATGCCCGAATTTGGATTTTCGCCAATAACGGTAAAGAAGAAATCTATTTGCTTTCTGCTGATTTAATGACGCGTAACTTAGACCATCGGGTAGAAGTAGGTTTCCCTATCTATGACAAGGACATTAAACAAGAAATAAGAGAAATGATTGACATCCAGCTGATGGACAATACCAAAGCCAGGGAAGTTAACGGTGTAGTACAAAACAAATACCGCAAAACAAAAATCCGTATTCCGTACCGGACACAGATAGACACTTATAATTATTTAAAGAATAAAAACTAACCCGATTTGAGATACGCAGCTATAGATATTGGCTCTAATGCCGTAAGGTTATTAATTGCCGAGATAACAAATAATGAGGGGGTGATGTCTTTCAAAAAAAATACCTTAATACGTGTTCCACTGCGTTTAGGAGATAATGCTTTTTTAGATCATCGTATTTCTGAAAAGAAAGCCGAAGATTTAATCAAGACCATGGTTTCTTTCAAAAACTTGATGGATGTTTATAAGGTAAGTGACTATATGGCTTGTGCTACTTCGGCATTACGAGAAGCTGAAAATGGCGCCGAACTGGTTACTAAAATTAAAGCAATAGCTAATTTAAATTTACAAATTGTTGCAGGGCAAGAGGAAGCTAATATCATTTATGCTAGCCATATTGAACAAACACTAGATCGTAAAAAGTCTTTTTTATATATTGATGTAGGTGGCGGTAGTACCGAGCTATCCATTTTTGATCATGGCGAAATGAAAGCTTCTCATTCTTTTGATTTAGGAACCATCAGAATTTTGGATAATCAGGATAAAGATGAAACTTGGGATAGTTTAAAGGAGTGGTTGAAAGAGGAAACTAAAAATTACAAGAACATAGCGGGTATTGGGACAGGTGGCAACATTAACAAACTCTTCCGCTTAGCTGAAGAAAAAGAAGGAACGCCTTTGAGTTATACAAAATTGAAAAATTTGTATAATTACTTAAATTCTTACTCTTTAAAAGACCGAATTAATGTTTTAGGCCTAAACCAAGACAGGGCCGATGTGATAATTCCTGCCTCCGAGATTTTCTTAACCGTAATGAAGTGGGCGAATATTAAGCATGTTTATGTGCCTAAAGTAGGTTTGGTAGATGGGATTATCCAAACTTTAATTGACAAGAACTTTGGCATTAAAAAAGAGGAGTAATTAAATGACGGATTTAAAAATTGCATTACACTGGACTCCTAATATTAACTACATCGGTATTTTTGTTGCTAAAGAACTAGGATTTTATGAAAGTAGAAAAGGTTCAACTTTTCTCAGGTTGGTTAGTTAAAAACAACTTAGAGGGAGAACAAATACTTTCTCAAACATTGCACACGAACCAGCTTTTGAAATCTTAACTCAATACGGATTCTTCTGATTTTACCTCAATCTAGTTTGTTTTTCCTATTTCATGATAAATAAAAGCGTATTTAGTGATTAGCAGTTGATAGCAAAAGTCTCACAGCCAGATTCCATAATTAACACCTATCAAAACTGATATCTATCATTAGTTTTAATGTCCATTATCATTGTCATGTTTTTTAGGTTTATCTAACATTGTACAAATCGTATAAGATCATGAAAAAACTAACCATTCTATTTACAGGTTTATTAACAATAATGGTGCTCTCACAATGCAGTAAACCATCTATAAGTATACTGATGAATAACGCCGAAACTCGGGGAAAAATCATATCTGAATTGGTCAACAATGATGCGTACATGACCGAGGTGATGGATTCGATGATGCACAGCAATCATGGAATGAGAATGATGTCTCAAAATCACGATATGATGAAAATGATGATGTCTGATTCATCTATGAAACATAAGATGATGAATCGTGAAGGAATGAACAAATCACATGGTGATGGAGTATCCATGATGAACGGAAAAATGATGATGCAGCAAGATGGTAAAATGACATTGATGAGCCACGATATGACGATGACCAACGGAACAAAAGTGATGATGAATGGGACATGTATAAATAGAGATGGAACTCAAACCATGTTTAAAGAAGGTGAGCACATGGATATGTCTGGTAAAATGATGCTGAAATAAGATATGGATATGCTTAGCACTTATAAAATAGCTATTAATAAATAACACCCCCACTAATGAAGGTGGGTTTAATACATTAAAAAAATGATGAATAATAACTCTTGGGGTATGAATTGGGGAATGGGCTGGGGGATGTGGATAATTCCTATCATTATCATTCTCGCTGTTATCTTTCTTTTGAGATTTAGACGTAGAAAAAAACACCATTAAAAATAATGGCTAGCTGTTTGAGATATTCGCTTGCGCAACTCAAACTTAGCATAAAAAGGATTTATAATCCGCCTAAAGCAAAATCTGTCTAGTCTTGAGTGAATCTTGAATAAGGATTAAAAATAGACCAGATTCTGAAGAGTTTGCTAGGCTAAACTATGCAGACAATTGCAAGAATCTAATCATGATTTTAATTCTAAAAATTATTTAAATACCACCAATTTCTAATTTCTTAAAATATCTTATGAAGATAGATTTTTTCATTATGTCCTTTAATGGATTATATTTGAATGATAACGATTTATTTTTAGCTGTTTATTCATCTTTATTCAATAAATCGCTATTTAATTCATAATCAATAAAACTCGACAAAACATTCGTTCAATGACTATCAAAAGAAGAGATTTAATCAAAATCACAGGTTTAGCGGTTGCAGCTGGTTCTATAACAGGTTTGAGTTCTTTTTCCACAGAAGTAGCCAATACAGCATCTGGCTTAAAACCGATGACAGATGATGTCGTTCCAATTTCATTGTCAGAACGTAAGGCTAGAATAGAAAAAGCTCAACGTCTACTCATTGAAAATAAAATGGGCGCATTGATATTAGAGCCTAGTACGGGACTAAATTATTTTACGGGTATTCGTTGGGGGCAAAGTGAGAGAACGATGGTGGCCATTATCCCCGCAAAAGGGGAGATCAAATATATTTGTCCAGCTTTTGAGGAAGCCCGTTTTAGAGAGCAAATTCGTTTTGGAACAGCTATTTATGTTTGGCAAGAAGATGAAAGTCCTTATCAATTGATTGTAAAAGCACTTAAAGATTCAAATGTTTCAACTGGAAATATCGGCATAGAAGAGCGTACTCGTTTTTTTATAGCTGATGGTATTAAAAAAGCGGCTCCAAAATTAAATGTTGTTAGTGGCGACCCAATTACCATTCCTTGTAGAATGATGAAGTCGGCTACTGAAATCGCATTAATGCAAAAGGCAAATGATATTACACTTGCAGCAATCAAATACAGCGTAGGCCAATTAAAGGAAGGAATGTCGCAAGGCGATCTTTCCTCGATGATTATGAAGGCTCAAGGTGAACTTGGTGGATCACCAGATTTTGCTTTATGCTTATTTGGCCAATCCTCTGCATTTCCACATGGCAGCAAGCAACCACAAAAACTGAAAAAAGGAGATATCGTTTTAATGGATTGTGGATGTACCGTACAGGGATATAATTCGGACATTACCAAAACCATTGTTTTTGGTGCAGAACCTACCAAAAGACAGCAAGAAATATGGGAGTTGGAAAAGAAAGCGCAAGCAGCTGGTTTTGCTGCGGCAAAGATAGGGGCACCATGTGAAAACGTAGATGCTGCGGCTCGTAAAGTAATTACTGATGCAGGTTTTGGGCCAGGTTATCAAATACCAGGATTACCACACCGCACCGGTCATGGTATTGGAATGGATGGTCACGAGTGGGGGAATATGGTAAAAGGAAATAAAAAATTATTGGAAGCAGGCATGTGCTTCAGTATAGAACCTACGATTGCTATCATGGGCGAATTTGGCGTCCGATTTGAAGATTGTGTTTATATGACAGAGGCAGGCCCAAAATGGTTCTCGCAACCTAGTAAATCTATTTATGAGCCTTTCGAAAGTGAATAGGCTTAACATGATAAAAGGCAATTAAACAAAAAAGCATGAGCGCTATAAACTCATGCTTTTTCATATAAACCAAAAAAAATTAACGGCTAATCGTTTCTAAAACACTGTCCCACAAAGCGACCCTTAATTCCAATGCTTTTCTTGATGCTGTTGTTGCTTCTTCCCATTGTTCTTCGGTTTTACAAAGGCTTTCTGTCATTTCATAAGCTAAAATAGAATGATGTTCTCCATCCACTTCAATGTGTCTTTCTAAATAATATTTAAAAACCGATAGCTGTGCTGGGAATTTTGCTTCCAAATCTTTAACGATAGATAAGAACATATCCGGAATTAAATCTTCACGTCCATAAGTAAAAACAGCCGCTAAAACATGTGGCTTATTATCCTCAATGATATCGAAAGTGAAGTTTAAAAAGTTTTGAGTCGCTTGATTTATTCCAATAGTTGAAATAGCTTCTTTTACTGAGTTTCCACTATCTAATTTCTCAAATAGTGCTTTTAACAGCGTATCATCCGCACCTACTTGATGCATCGCTTTTAAATAAAGCTGAAAGTGACTGGTTCTGGTTCCTTTTTCATCCACATCAGATTCTTCCCCTAAAACAATCTCGTTAATCAAATAACTGGTATTGGCATCTGCAACAGGTCGCCATGGGATAGCTACACAAGTGAGGTTTCTTTGTAATGATTTTAATAAAGACATAAAATCCCAAACCGCAAAAACATGCGTACTCATGAATTTTTGGATATCTTCTAAACTGTTGATCTTCGCATAAAGCGGATGTGAAACTAATTGTGAGCGAACATCGGCGATGTGCTCTTTTAAAACTTCTGAAGGGGAGGTTACTAGCATGATTTGAAAAACGTCAAAATAAGTCAATTGGTTTTGATTGAGAATGATGGTTTAAGTAAAACAATTGTCAATTATTGTCGTCAGGAATTTTACAAAAATCAAGGCTTATGAATTTAAGGTTAGCTTAATTTTGGTTAATTTTAGCAACTAACTAATCAATACCTCTTTCTTGAAATTAAATCAAAATATCAAAATAGCTTTTATTGGATTTGCCTTAATGTTCGTTTTGGGCTCTTGCAAATCTAAAGGAAGTGAGCTTCCTAAAAAAGAAGACCCACCAGTTGTTACCATTCCTGCGAACTTTGTTAAAGGAGCCGACATCAGTTGGATTACCGAGCAGGAAGCGGCAAACATCCAATTTTATAATAGCGCAGGCGTACAGAAAGATATTTTTACCATCCTGAAAGAGCAGGGCATGAATACCATCCGCTTGAGAGTTTGGGTAAACCCAAGCGATGGTTGGTGCAATAAAGCCGATGTTTTAGCAAAAGCTTTAAGAGCGAAAGCAGCAGGTATGCGCATCATGATCGATTTTCATTATGCAGACTCTTGGGCAGACCCGGGTAAACAACGCACTCCGGCAGCATGGGCCAATCATGATATCAATACCTTAAAAAAAGATGTTTACAACCACACGGTTGATGTATTGAGTACTTTAAAGAGCAATGGCATCATCCCCGAATGGGTGCAGGTTGGAAACGAAACCAATAACGGAATGCTTTGGCCACTGGGGAAAGCATCGGATAGTATGGCAAACTTTGCAGGCTTGGTTCAGAGCGGTTATAGCGCAGTAAAATATATCGATAGCAGCATTAAAGTGATGGTACATATCTCTAATGGTTATGATAATTCTTTGTTTAGATGGATTTTTGACGGTTTGAAAGCCAATAATACACCATACGATGTGATTGGCATGTCTTTATATCCATCGGCCAATAACTGGCAAACTTATAATTCCCAAACACTGTCCAATATGAACGATATGGTGAGCAGATATGGCAAAGAAGTGATGGTGGTTGAAGTAGGAATGCCATCGAATGACCCTACAACTTGTAAAAACTTTATCAGCGATTTAATTAGCAAAGTTGCTGTAGTGAATAATAATAAAGGATTAGGTGTTTTATATTGGGAGCCACAAGCTTACAACAATTGGAAAGGTTACGGCTTAGGTGCTTTTGATATCAGTGGAAAACCTACTATTGCTTTAGATGCTTTTAAATAATTGATGAACTTGACTTTTATGTACCGATTTTCTCGTATTTCTTTTCTCGCATTTTTTACCCTTGCTTCTTCTTTGGCATTTAGCCAGAGCATAAAATCTACCAATATTGATAAAGATTGGACCTTTCATTTAGGAAATGCTGCTGACCCTGCCAAAGATTTTAATTATGGCATCGCTAATATCTTTTCTAAATCCGGCAAAGCCGATGGTACCGCTATCGAAGCTAAGTTTAAAGACGATGATTGGCAAAAAATCAACCTCCCGCATGATTGGGCGGTAGGTTTGCCTTTTGTAAAATCACCCAATTTTGATGTGATGGCACATGGTTATAAACCTGTCGGAGGGCTATTTCCCGAAACCAGTGTGGGTTGGTACCGAAAACGTTTGAATTTCAGTGCTACCGACTCAGGTAAACGTTTTCAAATTCAGTTTGATGGGATTTATCGTGATGCCAATATCTGGATCAATGGTTTTTATTTAGGGAATAATAAAAGCGGTTATGTGGGTGCCTCTTATGATATTACCGATTATATCAATTACCATAAACCCAATGTGCTGGTTGTTCGTGTGGATGCTACTCAATACGAAGGTTGGTTTTACGAAGGAGCAGGGATTTATCGACATGTATGGCTGAACGAATTTGAAAATACTCATTTGGTAAAAGATGGTGTTTTTGTTCATGCCGCTTTAAACAATAATCAAGCAACGGTCACGATAGAAGCCGAAGTGGGGAATCAAAACTTAACAAATAGCAATTGTTCGGTCATCAGCTATTTAAAAGATAGGAACGGCAAAATCTTAGGACAAACAAAAGCGCAAAACATCAGCTTAACTATCAATCAAAATCAAAAGGCGATTGCCGAGATTAAATTAAATAATCCAAGATTATGGTCTTTAGAAGATCCATACTTATATCGGGTAGTGACCTTGGTAACATCCAAAGGAAAAACCATCGACTCCGTTCAAACCCGATTAGGAATCAGAACTTTGCGCTTTGATGCCAATGAAGGTTTCTTCTTAAACGGAAAGCATGTAAAAATCCAAGGAACTAACAACCATCAGGATCATGCTGGAGTGGGAAGTGCCTTGCCGGATGATCTCCAATATTACCGCATCCATCTGTTAAAGGAAATGGGGGTAAACGCTTACAGGACAAGTCATAACGCACCAACACCAGAATTGCTGGATGCTTGCGACAGTTTAGGGATGTTGGTGTTGGATGAGCAACGGTTGTTAAACAGCAGTCCAGAATACATCGATCAGTTTACCCGATTGATCCGTAGAGACCGTAACCATCCTTCCATCTTTTTATGGTCGATTGGGAACGAAGAAGGCTACATCCAAGCCAATTCTATTGGTAAAAGATTAGCGCAAACTTTATTGGCTAAACAAAAGGAGCTTGACCCTACACGTACCAGCACTTACGCTGCCGATTTAGGAAATACTTTTACAGGTGTAAATGAGGTGATCCCCATCAGGGGATTCAATTACCGCCAGTTTGCCGTAGGGGATTACCATAAAGACCATCCCAACCAACCTTTATTGGGGACAGAAATGGGTTCAACGGTAACCACTCGTGGCATTTTAGAGAAAGATACCATCAACGCTTACGTTCCCGATCAAGATATCACCTCACCTTGGTGGGCGAGCAAGGCAGAAACTTGGTGGAAATTGGCCGCTGAACATCCTTATTGGATGGGTGGTTTCATCTGGACTGGTTTCGATTACCGCGGTGAACCCACTCCTTACGAATGGCCAAACATCAATTCGCATTTCGGGGTGATGGACATGTGCGGTTTTCCTAAAAACATTTATTATTACTATCAATCTTGGTGGACAGATAAGGACGTTTTACACATTTCTCCCAATTGGAATCTGCCTGGCAAAGAAGGCCAGCCGGTAGAAGTTTGGGTAAATAGTAACGCCGACAATGTCGAGCTTTTCTTGAACGGAAAGAGTTTAGGAAAAAAGGATATGCCGAGAAACTCGCACCTCAACTGGACCGTGAACTACGAACCCGGAACCTTATCGGCGATAGCCTATAAAAAAGGAAGAAAGCTAGAAGCCAAAGTAGAAACCTCGGGTGCAGCGATAGAAGTGGTGCTTACGCCTTATAAAACCACCATGCTGGCGGATGGGAAAGATGTCGCCATCATTAATATTTCGGCGGTAGATAAACAGGGTAGGGAAGTGCCGACCGCCAATAACCTCATTAAATTTAAAGTAACGGGCGATGCTAAAATTATTGGCGTAGGTAACGGAGACCCCAGTTCGCATGAACCCGATCAGTTTAAGGATGGTGAAATTGCGCAACGCCATTTATTCAATGGGAAAGCGCAAGTGATATTACAAGCTGGAACATCGGTTGATAAAATCAAGTTTGAAGCCACTTCCGAAGGTTTATATCCTGGAAATACGGATATCTTCAGCATTCATCCCGGTGTTGCCCATCAGGTGATGAAGAAAGTAAAAACGGATGCGAAAATCAAACCGATTACTAAAGCATTAGGTGCGGATATTTCTTTCTTGCCCGAGTTAGAAGCCCGTGGCATTCAGTTCTCTGACGAAGGAAAAGCGGGTGATGCCATTGAGATCCTGAAAAGTCATGGGATTAATTATGTGCGCTTAAGAATCTTCCACCATCCCGAAAATCCTAAAGGTTATTCTCCAAGTAAGGGATTTTGCGATTTACAACACACCTTGGCCATGGCGAAAAGAGTGAAAGCAGCAGGCATGAAATTCTTGTTAGATTTCCATTACAGTGATTACTGGGCCGATCCGGGTAAACAATTTAAACCAGCCGCATGGGAAGGTTTAGATTTCCCGACTTTAACCGATTCTTTAAGGAATTATACCACTTATGTACTATCGGCTTTACAGCAGCAAGGCACCTTACCTGATATGGTACAAGTGGGTAATGAAATCAACCACGGCATGGTATGGCCCGATGGCGAGATTGAAAATTTAGATCACCTAGCCCAATTGATTCAGGCTGGGATAGATGGGGTGAAAACTGTAGATCAAAACATTCCGATTATGCTGCATGTCGCTTTAGGCGGACAACAAGACGAAGCCAATTTCTTTTACGACAGCATGATTGAACGCGGCATCAACTTCGATGTTATCGGACTTTCTTATTATCCGAAATGGCATGGCACCTTAGATGATTTACGCGATAACCTCATCAACATGTCCTACAAATACAAGCAAGATTTAACCGTTGTTGAATACTCTGCGAAGAAAAGGGAAGTCGCTGATATCGTCTTTAACCTCCCCAATAATAAAGGCAAAGGGACTTTCATTTGGGAACCGCTCAACACTTGGGAGCAGGTTTTTGATAAAAACG
>JAHJVW010000106.1 GCA_018828585.1 Bacteroidota bacterium | reverse complement strand
TGGTATCTAAAAATGAAGAGTTTAAAGTTTCAAGAACAATTATTTATTCCGTAATACCTTTAATCTTTATTGAATTTATTTCAGAGCTTGTTAAGCTCATTAATAATGGACTTTATAAAGAGTATGACAGTTACTTTAGCAACGCTTCAAGCTTTGCGATAATTTGGATATTTGCGATGTTGTTTATGCATAATCGCCAGAAAAAAGCCAGAAAAAAAGATGAACTACAAAGACAAATAGAAGAAGAACATAAAAGAGCTTTAGAGCTTAAGAAAATGCAATTAGAGAATCAGGTTGAAGAACGTACGGCCGAACTCACTAAGCAAAAAGAAGAATTAGAAGAAGCTTTAGCCGAATTAAAAACTACTCAAACACAACTGATTCATCATGAGAAAATGGCCTCGCTTGGAGAACTAACTGCTGGTATTGCACATGAAATTCAAAATCCACTAAATTTTGTAAATAACTTTTCTGAAGTTAGCATGGAACTTTTAGACGAAATGGAAGAGGAGCTTCAGAATAATAATACAGAAGATGTGATTGCAATTGCTAAAGATATTAGACAAAATTTAGGAAAAATCACCCAACATGGTAAAAGAGCAGATGCTATTGTTAAAGGAATGTTGCAACACTCTAGAACAAGTTCTGGAAATAAAGTAGAAACAGATATTAACGCTATTGCAGACGAATATTTACGTTTGAGTTATCATGGTTTAAGGGCTAAGGATAAAAGCTTTAATGCTACAATGGATACTAATTATGATGAGCATCTAGGAATGATAAATGTAGTTTCACAAGATATAGGAAGGGTTTTGTTGAATTTGTTTAACAACTCTTTTTATTCGGTAGAAGAGAAGAAAAAAAGTGCGCCTGAAAGTTATAAACCTACGGTAAGTGTCACTACAAAAAAACTAGAAGACGGAGTTGAGATTAAGGTTAGAGATAATGGTTTAGGAATTCCTAAAAAAGTATTGGATAAAATTTACCAACCATTTTTCACTACCAAACCAACTGGAGAAGGTACTGGCTTAGGTTTATCCATGAGTTATGATATCATTACCAAAGGACATGGCGGTAGTTTGAAACTTGATACCCAAGAAGGAGAATATGCCGAGTTTGTGATATTTATTCCGTTTTAAGTGAATTAGAGCATACAAAAAATAATTTCGTATGCTCTAGTTTCCATTGCTAATCTCCTGGATGATATTGCTTCTCCACATGTTTCAGTACGTCCTCTTTATAAAATAAAACATCTTTAAATTTTCCATCGGCGTATGCTTGAGCTTGATCATTAAAATGAGGTGAATTCACATGGCCACTTTCTCCACCCGCCAATAATGATTTTGCTTTAATTTTAGGTCCAAACTCTACAGCACAAATAAAACTATTTCCGCTCACGCCATAGCGTTTTTTAGTACCATCCATATATCTGCTGTTAAAGGAAGGCAATTGTCCCCACAAAGCAGATGCAAAACCTACCGGTATACTTTCTTTGTTATCATCATAAACTTCGTTGATGTTCCCGGTCAATCTTTGGAAACGATTCAACTCGCCCCAAGGCATTTGCCATTTTCCAAATTTTGTTTGAAGTTCGTTTATGGTTTCGGTTAAAGTGCCTAATAGTTTATCAGAGGAAGCGGTTTTGGCAAATTCTTGAGTTTTCTCCACTTGATCTTTTTCACCAGCATCTACGTAAACCTGCATTATCGAAGGACTTAATTTTTGCGCCCATTCAATAGCTAAAGTGGTGGCAACCGAATTTACACCCGAACGGTAATCCCATTTTTTCAAAATCTCCATAGGTTCTTTAAGGTTTGGATAAGCATCGGCTTTAGCCTGATAAGCGTTTAATAAAGGCGGAATGAGTACTTCAAAAGCGGACAAATAGGTGTCATATCCAGTTTCAATAATTTTATCTAAAGTAAATTGATGTTCTTTGCTCAAAACTTTTACGGCATTAATCCCTCTAAAGTTCTCTCCATCTGGCGCCATGTAAGAAAGATAATTGCTCTTTTTAGGGCTATAAATCCCTGCCGAGGTAAAAGGAGTAGAATTGCAATTTTGTAACCAACCGTTCTTCGGGTTGTAAACGTGAACGCCTTCATTAACCGTATGTAAACCTTGGTATGCTGTCGCAGATGTTGAACCATCTACTGGTTTTGTCCAATCATATTTTGGATCTCTTTTTGGAATATGGTTTCCATGCCAGTAAGCTATGTTTCCATCTCTATCGGCAAATACAGTATTGTTTGAAGTATTGGCCAGCATATCCATTGCTTTGGTATAATCTGCCAAACCTTTCGATTTAGTACGAACCCAACTTTGTACTAAACTTTTTGCTGCTCGGTTATAAGAGGTCAAACTGATCCATTTCCCATCTCTTTTGGCCATTACTGGTCCGTTATTGGTAAAGAAAGTATTGAATATTTTTTGCTTCATTTTACCTTCTTCTGTATATTTAACAATCATTTTCTTTTGAATAACTGGATTTAACTTCCCATCATATTCGTAAAACAAGTCATTACCTTTTGATATGATTTTTTCGATATAAGCATCAGCAACATCCACATTATTAGAAGTATGCATCCAGCCGCAGTAGTCATTAAAACCTTGATAAATAAAAAATTGTCCCCAAGTTACTGCTCCATAAACACGTAACCCCTCTTCACTATTGATTTCCACTTCTGGACGAAAATAAAATGTGGTGTGTGGATTGATATATAAGATAGAATTCCCTGAAGCAGTATTTTGAGGTGCAATCGCAAAACCATTAGAGCCAGTTTGTTGGTCGTAATGCTTTGGTGCGATTACTCCTGTTTCTTTCTCACCAGAATAGAGGTTTTTTAATTCGCCAATTGATAAATCTGCTGTACTAATTGCGCCGATGCTTCCATCAGTCCATAAATAAGGATACCAAGGTTTGAACTTTGTTAACAGAGCGGGTTTGACTTTTGGATGCGTATATAAGTAATAGTTGATACCATCTGCGTAAGCATTCAATAGTTGTTTCATCCAAGGTTCAGAACTATTGTAATCAGCAATTGCTTCTGTGGAATCAACCAACAAACGGATTTGTAAATCATTATATAGATCTTTTGCTCCATTTACTTCAGATAACCTACCCAATTTCTCTACATAATTCATTTCAACTCGTTTGAAATCATCTTCACATTGTGCATATAACAAACCAAAAACTGCGTCAGCATCTGTTTTGCCATAAATATGTGGAACGCCGTAATTATCTCTAATGATTTCTACTTTTTGAGCTTGAGCCTTCCAATTTTTGATTTCCTCTTTGGTGAATTTTTGGGCAAAAAGGAGAGAAGGGAAACAAATTAACAGTAAGAGTTTTTTCATTTGCTAAGGGTTGAATATGATGAAGAGCTTAATTTAGTTAAAAAAGAAGGAGTTCAAAAAATTGAACTCCTTTTAAAATGAGATTTGATTAGAGTTGTTACTTAAAAAGCCTCTCCAAGCGAAACATAAAAGCCAGAAATCCTTTTTTCTCCAACAGGTTTTTCGCCCATGGCATAATCCAAACGGACGGCTAAGCCTTTTTCTAAATCAAAAAATATTCTTGCACCTACACCATAAGTAGGTTTAAAATCACTCTTGCTAAAACCACCATTCTTATAAACTTTTCCAGTTCCCCCAAAAGCAACCAGTCCAAAGCGTGGGATAATTCTGTATCGCAGCTCAGCTTGCGAGGTTAGCAAATTTTCATCGCGGAAACGGCCAGCATAATAACCTCTCATAAATTGATCGTTTCCTAATTGAGGTAAATTATAAAAAGGAATAGGGTTTTTGCTCGAAACACCCTCATAGGTTGCGTTTAAGGCTAAATTTAGCTTGTTGCTCAGCTTGTAGAAGTTTCGGGCATCTAGTGTAAATAAACTGCCATTAAAGTTTGTTGCGCCAAAAAAATTTGGAGCATAACTGAACTGACCTTTTAGGTAAAAACCTTTTGAAGGATAAGGGATATTATCTCTGGAATCGAAAAATGAAGTCGCTTTTAAAAATAAAAATTGTCCGCCATTTCGGCCGATAATTGTAGGATCAGTCGTGTAAATTCCGCCAATTTCTTTATCGGAGTATGTAAGGTGTTCGTACTCTAAACCTCCACCTAAATAAAGTCTTTTAGCTACTTCTCGCTCTAGCTCTCCATTTAATCTAAATCTTTTTAGGTTTAGTCGGTCTTCATTAGCCAATGGAGAGGTATTTCCGATTCCATAGAAATTGAAAGGTTGATTGATATACTTAGCCTCAGTTATATAATGGTATTTATTTCCCTTAGTCCAAACATCAGCTTTAAAGCTAATTTGTATTTGTTTTTTGGTACTGAAGCCTAATACTCCATAGGCTTGAGAAGCTTTAATATTTGGATCCTCTTTATCAGTATAAAAAGAATAAATACCAACTGCTCCTAAGGTTAAGCCAGCTTCTTGCGAGTACCCAATTAAAGGAACAGGTAAAAAGCTATTGTGTCTGGTAGTATCATTTGAAAATAATTTTTTGATTAATTTTTTTTGAGCAAAAACCTGAAAGTGGATTGTCAGGAGCAATATGCAATAAAGAATTTTTTTCATTTAATCTTTTTGGGGGTGCAATATAGTTTTTCCTTTAATCAAAATTCAATCTGTTTCGCTGCATCCACCCTAAAATCCTATTTTTGAAAAAAATTTAAAAATTATGAGTCAGGAAAGAGGTCCAATTTCACAATTTATAGAAAAGAATTACCTGCATTTTAATGCTGCTGCTTTAATGGATGCTGCAAAAGGTTACGAAACACATTTATTAGAAGGTGGTAAAATGATGATTACCCTTGCTGGTGCCATGAGTACAGCAGAGCTGGGAATTTCATTAGCCGAGATGATTCGTCAGGATAAAGTCGCAATCATCTCTTGTACAGGAGCAAATTTGGAGGAAGATATCATGAACCTAGTGGCACATTCTCATTATAAAAGAGTACCTAATTACCGTGATTTAAGTCCGCAAGATGAATGGGATTTATTAGAAAATCATTACAACCGTGTAACGGATACATGTATTCCAGAAGAGGAAGCTTTTCGTCGTTTACAAAAGCACATTGAGAAAATTTGGAAAGATTCAGAGGCTGCAGGTGAGCGCTATTTCCCTCACGAATACATGTACAAAATGTTATTAAGTGGCGACCTAGAACAGTATTATGAAATTGATCCAAAGAACTCTTGGATGTTAGCCGCTGCCGAAAAGAATTTGCCAATTGTAGTTCCAGGATGGGAAGACTCCACTATGGGAAATATCTTTGCCTCGTATGTAATCAAAGGTCAGTTAAAGGCTTCTACTATGAAAAGTGGGATAGAATATATGACTTGGTTGGCAGATTGGTATCCAAAAAACTCTGACGGAAAAGGTATTGGTTTCTTCCAGATTGGAGGTGGGATTGCAGGCGATTTCCCAATCTGTGTAGTCCCTATGCTTTACCAAGATATGGAAATGGAAAATATTCCTTTCTGGAGTTACTTCTGTCAAATTTCTGATTCTACTACATCTTATGGTTCGTACTCTGGGGCTGTTCCAAATGAAAAGATTACATGGGGAAAATTAGATATTCATACCCCAAAATTCATTGTGGAGTCCGATGCAACGATCGTAGTTCCTTTAATGTTTGCTTGGATTTTGAAACAATAAGTTCTATAATTAGTAGATGTGTAAAGAATTAAAAAAAATGATCTTTCCATTGTATTCTTCATCAATACTAAATTATACTGGTTCAAGTAATGATGTTAATCATTTTTTAGCAAAAGAAATAATTGGTTAAAACAACTTAATTTAAAAATCAATACTTGATTAATCTTTGAGCAAACAATTTTAGATTAGAATTTTAAAGAAGTAGCTAAAAAGGGGTTTAAATATCTAATAGATGCAATTAAGCCTCTTTATTTAGAATAATTCTAAATTGTTAAAATCAGTCACCAATTTGTCAGCCCATGAGTAAATAATTATACTTTTGTGGTTCGAAAATGTGAAGTTTAGCACAAGAACAAAACATTTTTTAGGTCTTAAACATTTTAATATTTGTATAACAAACTCAATATGAGAAACTTCTCATCTGATTTTAGGAAATTATTCAGGTCCTTCACGCTACTTTCAGCGGTTACTTTAGGTTCTATCGGTATTTCTTTTGCTCATGCTGCACCAGCAGACTCATCTAAGACTGCTGCTGCTCCTGCTGCGACATCATCTGTAAAAGGGGATGCCACGGCTGGTGAAGCACTGTTTAAAGCTAACTGTACTTCCTGTCATGCCCTCAATAAAAGGGTTTTAGGCCCCGCTTTAATGGGGGTGAATGAAAAACAAAGTAACGAGTGGCTACACAAGTGGATCAAAAATTCTCCCGCTTTTATTGCTACTGGAGATAAAGGTGCTGTTGCTATTTATAACGAATACAACAAAGCAGCCATGACGCCATTTCCTCAGTTTTCTGACGGAGATATCGATAATATTTTATCTTATATAAAAGTTGAAGGAGATAAATTAGCTGCGGCAGCTACTGCTCCAGCTGCTGGTGGTGCAAACGGAGCTACTGGTGCTGCTTCATCAGAAGGTATTAGTGACTTCATGTTGATTGGTTTAATTGCGGTAGTAGTTATTGCTTTCTTAGTTATCTTAGTTTTAAACAGAGTAATTGGAACTTTAGAACGTCTTTTGTTAAAGAAGGATGGCGAAGTAATATTACCCGCCGAAGAAGAAGATGAAGAAGGAGAGCCAAAAGATAGATTGGTGACAGTTAAGAAACTGATGAAAAACAAAAAGTTTGTTTTCTTTGCTGTTCTAGCTATAACTATTACTCTTGCATCTTTTGGATGGATGGATTTATGGAATACAGGTGTTCAGCAAGGATACCAACCAATTCAACCTATTAAATTCTCTCACGAGTTGCATGCGGGTACCAACCAAATTCAGTGTCAATATTGTCACTCAGGAGCTTGGAAGTCAAAAAACGCAACAATTCCATCGTTAAATATTTGTATGAACTGTCATAAATACGTTCAAGCAACTGAAAAATATGATGGAAAAATCTCCCCAGAGATTAATAAAATATATTCAGCATTAGACTACAATCCTGAAACTCAAAAATATGGAGATAATCCTAAGCCAATTGAGTGGGTAAGAATTCATAATTTACCTGATTTGGCTTATTTTAATCACTCTCAACACGTAAAAGTTGCGGGTATCCAATGTCAAAAATGTCATGGGCCAATACAAACCATGCAAGAGGTTTATCAATATTCACCATTAACAATGAAATGGTGTATCAATTGTCACAAAGAAACTGAGGTTAACTCTAAAGGCAATGCTTATTACGATAAACTAATTGCAGCTCACGAAAAAATTAAAAAAGGTGACAAAATTACTGCTGCTGTCTTAGGTGGTATCGAGTGTGGAAAATGTCATTATTAATTAATCAGTAAAAAACGATTACATTCTTATATAGCTTAAATGGAAAGCACAAAGAAATATTGGAAAGGTTTAGAGGAAGTTCAAAAGACTCCTGAGTTCGTCGAAAAGAATAAAAACGAATTCGCAGAACCTCTTCCTGTAGAAGAATTATTATCAGGTTCGAGTTTAAAAGTACCAACTCCGCGTAGAGATTTCTTGAAAGCGATGGGATTTGGTATAGGTGCAGTAAGTTTAGCTGCTTGTAATGTGGCCCCGATTGTTAAATCGGTTCCCTATTTAATCAAACCAGAAGAAGTAACTCCTGGTATGCCTAACTATTATTCATCCAGCTACAAAGGTGGAAGTATTTTGGTTAAAACTCGTGAGGGCCGTCCAATCAAAATTGAAGGAAATCCTAACTGCTTAATAAATCAGGGAGGGTTGAATGCTCAAGCGCAAGCTGCAGTTTTAGATCTTTATGATAACTCAAAATTAAAAGGACCTTTATTTAAAGGTGTTGAAAAATCTTGGGAAGATGTAGATCAGCACATGAAAACGGAGTTAGCTAAAGTACAGGCTTCTGGAAAGAGTATTGTTATTTTAAGTTCAACAATAAATAGTCCATCTACAAAATCAACAATCACTGATTTTAAATCAAAATATCCAGCTTCTGAACATGTAATGATTGATCCTGTTTCTTATTCAGGCATTATAAAAGCAAACGAGGCTAGTTTTGGTAAAGCTGTTTTACCTCAGTATCATTTTGATAAAGCAAATGTTATTGTTGCTTTCGGTACAGATTTCTTAGGTTCTTGGATTTCTCCGGTACAATTTACTAAGCAATACGTAAGTAATAGAAACTTGGCTTCTCTTCAAGAGAAGAAAATGTCGAGACATATTCATTTCGAATCGGGGATGAGCTTAACAGGTTCAAAAGCAGATTCAAGAATTGCGTTAAAGTTATCAGAAGAAGGACCTGCTTTATTAGCTTTATATGCTGCTTTAACGGGTTCCTCATTAGGAAATACAACTTTAGAAAACAAAGTAGTTGATAGCGCTATTAAATTAGCTGCAAAAGAATTGTCAAATGCTAAGGGAGCTGCTTTAGTAGTTTCTGGTTCAAATGAAGTTGCTACGCAAACTATTGTAAATGCTATTAATAGTTATTTAGGGAGTTACGGAACTACAATAGATTTAGATAATTCTTCTCATCAATTTCTAGGAAATGATGCTGACTTCGCGGCTTTATTAGCTAATATGAAAGCAGGTAAGGTTGGAGCTATAATTTTCTTGGAGTCTAATCCAGCTTACAATCATCCAAAATCTAAAGACTTTGCCGAAGGAATTAAAAAGGTAGATCTCACTGTTTCATTTGCAGATAGAGCTGACGAGACTGCGTCTTTATGTCAAGTTATTGCACCTAATCATAATTTTTTAGAATCTTGGGGAGATGAAAATGCTGTGGAAGGTTATTATTCCTTGGTACAGCCAACTATCAATCCTATTTATAATACTCGTCAGGCAGAAACTAGTTTATTAGTTTGGGCTAATCAACCTATTCAAGATTATTATGCTTATGTAAGAAGCAATTGGGAAAAATCTGTTTTACCAGCTGCTGGTAAAAAATGGGATGATGTTTTGCAAAGTGGTTTTATCGCCCTTCCAGCCAAAACAGCTTCATCGTACAGTTTTTCGGGAGATTTAGGTAAAGCTTCATCTTTAGTAGCTCAACAAAGTGAAGCACTTTCAAAAGACATACAATTACATATTTATCAATCAGTAACTGTTGGTTCTGGTAACCAGGCTAACAATCCGTTATTACAAGAAACTCCAGATCCAGTATCTAAAGTGACTTGGGATAATTATGTAGCCATCAATCCAAAATACGCTGAAACATTAGGTGTTGCACAGTTTGATGTAGTTACTGTAAAGAATGCTGAATACGCAATCGATTTGCCTGTACTTTTCCAGCCAGGTCAAGCACACGGAACTGTTTCTGTTGCATTGGGTTACGGTAGAACAAAAGCAGGTAAAGTAGGTGATAACGTTGGTAAAAACGCATATCCTTTCTTAACTTTTGCTAACGGAACTTATCAGTTTGCCAATAACGTCACTATTTCAAAAACAGGTGGATACGAAGAATTGGCTCAAACCCAAACTCACCATTCTATTGAAGGAAGAGATATCGTAAGAGAAACAACTTTCGCAGATTATAAAAAAGATCCGGCCCATGGTAGTGGAAATCATGGTAAAAAACATGAGGACGTAGACCTTTGGGGTAAATACGATCATCCAGGTCATAATTGGGTAATGGCAATTGATTTAAATGCTTGCACTGGTTGTGGTGCTTGTATTACTGCTTGTAATGTTGAGAATAACGTTCCGGTTGTAGGTAAAGATGAAGTACGTCGTCGTAGAGAGATGCATTGGATTCGTATTGATCGTTATTATACTTTCAACGAAGAAGGAAAAGCAATAACTCAGGAAGATGAATTAGCTCAGGCTGGAGGGAAATTTGAAAATGTTTCTGTTGTTCATCAACCAATGATGTGTCAACATTGTGATCATGCACCTTGTGAAACGGTTTGTCCAGTATTGGCTACTGTTCACTCTAACGAGGGTTTAAATCACATGGCCTATAACCGTTGTGTAGGCACAAGATATTGCGCAAATAACTGTCCTTACAAAGTCCGTCGTTTCAATTGGTTCAACTACTGGAATGATTCTCGTTTTGATAACTATTTAAACAATGAATTCACACAATTAGTACTAAATCCTGATGTTACTACACGTTTCCGTGGAGTAATGGAGAAATGTTCGATGTGTATTCAAAGGATTCAAGCTGGTAAATTAAAAGCGAAAATAGAAAAAAGAACAGTTAAAGACGGTGACATTAAAGTTGCTTGTCAACAAACTTGTCCTGCAAATGCCATTGTATTTGGGGATGCTAATGATCCTAATTCAGCGGTTACAAAAGCATTAACAAACGAAAGAACATATTACGTTTTAGAAGAATTAAATGTACTGCCTGGTGTAGGATATATGACGAAAATCACTAATACAGGATTGCAAGAAGCTTAATATTTAAAAATATAATTTAAGATATGTCATCTCATCACGAATCAATATTAAGAGAGCCTTTAATTACAGGAAAGAACATCACCTATACTAAAATCACTGATGATGTATTGTGGCCTGTAGAAAATAAGCCAAACAGAGCTTGGTGGATAGGGTTTATTGTGGCAGCAATGGGCGCTTGTCTATGGCTTTTCGCAGTTAGTTATACATTTTGGAATGGAATAGGAGCTTGGGGTTTGAATAAAACAGTTGGCTGGGCTTGGGATATCACTGGATTTGTTTGGTGGGTAGGTATTGGCCACGCCGGGACCTTAATTTCGGCAGTATTATTACTTTTCCGTCAAAACTGGAGAAACTCCATTAACCGATCAGCAGAGGCGATGACGATTTTCGCTGTTATTTGTGCTGCTACTTACGTAGTTTCCCACATGGGACGCCCTTGGTTAGCTTATTGGCCTTTACCATTGCCAAATCAGTTTGGATCACTTTGGGTTAACTTTAACTCCCCTTTGGTTTGGGACGTTTTTGCTATCTCTACTTATTTCTCAGTCTCATTAGTTTTCTGGTATGTAGGTTTGTTACCTGATATTGCAGCTATCAGAGATAGAGCAACAGGTTTAAGAAAGAGGATTTATTCCATCCTTTCTTTTGGATGGAATGGGTCAGTAAAAACTTGGCAAAGATTCGAAACGGTATCTTTAGTTCTTGCAGGTGTAGCAACACCATTGGTTTTATCAGTGCACACGATTGTATCTATGGACTTTGCAACTTCATTAGAGCCAGGATGGCATACCACTATTTTTCCTCCTTACTTTGTTGCAGGTGCTATTTTTTCGGGATTTGCGATGGTTCAAACACTGTTATTAGTTACCCGTAAAGTATTAGGATTAGAGAATTATATCACCATGTTCCATATAGAATCAATGAATAAAATCATTGTATTAACAGGTTCGATTGTAGGGGTAGCTTATTTATCAGAATTCTTTATCGCTTGGTATTCTGGTGTTGAGGTTGAACAATACACTTTTATTCACCGTTTCACTGGTCCTTACTGGTGGGCAGGTTGTATGATGTACGGATGTAACGTATTAATGCCACAACTTTTCTGGTTTAAGAGTATCAGAACTAACATCGCGATTTCATGGTGTCTATCAATTGTAGTAAACATTGGTATGTGGTTCGAACGTTTTGTCATCATTGTACTATCTTTAAATAGAGATTATTTGCCATCGAGTTGGGCTATGTTTTACCCAACATGGGTTGATATTTCTGTATTTATAGGCTCTATTGGTGTATTCTTTACTTTATTCTTATTATTCATCAGAGTGTTACCGTCCGTTGCTATGGCCGAGGTAAGATTATTAGTCAAAACATCATCCGAGCAATCGAAGAAAAAATTAATAGCAGAAGGAAGAATTAAATCTGAAGAAGCAGAATATTATGTAGAATCTTTAGAGAAATTTGATAGTGTAGAACAAGCTGATTACGTAAAAATTTAACAATGAGTAATATCAAATATATTTTAGGCCTTTTTGAAGATCCCGATGATATGATGCATGGGATTGACAAGCTTCAAGAAAATAACATTAGTATTTACGATGTTTTTACACCAATGCCTATTCACGGAATAGATGCTAAATTAGGTGTTAAGAAAAGCAGGTTAGGTATCGTTGCATTTATATGTGGTATCACAGGAACATTTACTGCATTTGGGATGATTTACTTTATGATGGTACAGGATTGGCCAATGAATGTTGGTGGTAAGCCGAATTTTGCAATACCAGATTTTATTCCAATTACTTTTGAGTTGACCGTTCTCTTTTGTGCTTTCGGTATGGTAGGAGCTTTCTTTTTTAGAAATCATCTTTTCCCAGGAAGAACACCAAGGGTGATGGAACTTAGAGCTACTGCAGATCGTTTTGTTATTGCAATTGATGCAAACAAAGGTTTTGATAGTGAAAAAGTAGATAGTTTATTAAAAGAAGCGGGTGCTATTGAAATTAAGCACAACGATAGAAAATATTTGAGTTATGAATAAGACAAATATATTAGGATTGACATTTTTAGCGGTTGCAGTAGTTGCAATTCTAAGTTCATGCCACGATAAGCGTAGCAGAGGCTTGGAGTATGCGCCAAACATGTATTATCCAATTGCTTACAACCCTGACCAAAAAAATCCAATCTTCGAAAATGGAATTTCTGCTCAAGTACCACCTGCTGGAACTACTCCAATAGGATTTACAAGGTTTGATGAATATCCAAATACTACTGAAGGTTATTTAGCTGCAAGCTCTGGGATTGTAAGTCCGATTTCAGTGACTAAACAAAATTTGGTTGAAGGCCAGCAATTATATATTGCTTTTTGTAGCCCATGCCACGGTGAAAAAGGACAGGGAAATGGTCGTATCGTAGAGTTAGGTAAATATCCAGCTCCACCTTCATATTCAAGTGGGAATTCTTCTAGAGGTGGTGCAATGAAGGATTTAACTGATGGTAAGATTTATCATACTATCCAATATGGATTAAATTTAATGGGATCTTATGCATCTCAACTATCTCCTGAAGAAAGATGGAAAGTAATCATGTACGTTCACGAATTACAAAAAGGACAATAATAGAATTAATATAAATATGGGAGCTCATCAACATTCATATAATTTTTCAGAGCAATTTAATTTTAGTGGTAAAGCTAAAATATTAAGTATTGTTGGTATCATCATAGGCATAGCAGTAGTAGCCTATGGGTTTTTATCAGGTAATTCTGAGCGTACTTTCCTTAACTTATTATTAATGAGTTATTATTTTACCTGTGTTTGCGCAGCAGGTTTGTTTTTCTTGGCTATCCAATTTGTAGCACAAGCAGGATGGTCAGCAGCTTTACTTCGTGTTCCACAATCTTTTGCCAGAGTATTACCTTTTGCAAGTATTGTTTTAGTCATTATAGTGGCAGCGGGTCTCTTTTCCCACAATCTTTATCATTGGAATAGTCCAGAAGAGGCAGCAAATTTCAGTTCTTCAAAAGCATTTTATTTAACGCCATTATTCTTTTTATCAAGATTAGTGATTTTTTTAACGGCTTATAGTGTTTTAGGGATGGTGATTACCAAGCTCTCCACTAACGAGGATTTACACGGGGGTTTAAGTAGCTATAAAAAAAGCATAAAATATTCAGCTATATTTCTAGTAATCTTTGGCTTTACAACTCCACTATGGGCTTTTGATACCATTATGTCATTAGAAGCTGAATGGTTCTCCACCATGTTTGGTTGGTACAATTTTGCTGCAATGTGGGTTTCTGGTTTAGCGGCCATCACTGTTACATTAATTCTATTAAAAAAGGCAGGTTATTTAGGTTGGATAAATGACAATCATTTTCACAATTTAGGGCAATTCGTTTTTGGTTTCTCTATTTTTTGGACTTATATCTGGTTTGCACAATTTTTATTGATATACTATGCAAACATGCCAGAAGAAACAGTTTATTTCTACAAACGATTGGAAGGTTTCTATATGCCATTATTTTGGTTAAATCTCATCATCAATTTCATGTCACCAGTTTTAATTTTAATGTCAAGAGATGCTAAAAGAAAAACAAATATGTTGTTGGTTGTTTGTATCATATTATTGTGCGGACATTGGTTGGATTATTATATTATGATTATGCCAGGAACACTCGGAGAGGCAGCAGGATTTGGAATCATTGAAATTGGGACTATAATTGGTTTTGTTGGGTTGTTTGCATTTTCAGTATTGACTTCTTTAAGTAAGGTTTCATTAGCACCAAAAAATCACCCATTCCTAGAAGAAAGTTTAAACCATCATATATAAACTAATAAAGATTTAATTTTAAAATGGATATTAAGAGATATTTGAATTTAAAATCATTGCTTGCCTTAACAGGAATTGTCGGATTATCTTTCCAACAAGTAATGGCTCAAGCAGCGGGTGTTGCCACTGATACAGTAAGTAAAACAGATGGTTTAGGTAAAACTGTTGGATACTATTTGATATTGTTCCTGCTAATTTGTGTGGTTATTGGCATCATTGGTAAGGTTTTGCATGTTTATGAATTGACCAAACAAATTCAAGGAAAAAAAGAAGGTATTGCTTGGAATAAAGTGAATGGTATTTTATTTGCAGTGACTTTAGTTGTTGGATTATATGGTGCATATTGGTGCTATACCGTTCAAGGAGCTCAAATTCTACCTGAAGCTGCTTCAGAACATGGTTTAAAAATCGATTCCATGTTTAGAATTACCTTAGTTATCACAACTATCGTATTCGTTATCACTCATATTTTACTTTTTCTTTTCGCTTACAAATACAATTACAAGGCTAAACGTAAAGCTTACTATTATCCTCATAACAACACCCTTGAGAAGTATTGGACCGTTATTCCAGCTATTGCTTTAACTGTATTGGTATTAATGGGTTTCTTTACTTGGAGAGGAATAACAAATATTTCGTCTGACCAAATGAAGAGTGCTTTACAAGTTGATGTAACAGCTCATCAGTTTGCATGGGAAGTAAGATACTCAGGTAAGGATAATGTGAGTGGGCGTAAAAACTATAAGTTAATAGGTAGTTTAGGAGGCTTGAATAGTTTAGGATTAGATCTTGCAGACAAGCATAACTATGATGATTTAAAGGTCACAGAAATTGTTTTACCAGTAAACAAATCAGTTAGATTTACGTTAACTTCTCAAGATGTTTTGCACAGTTTTTACATGCCTCATTTTAGAGTACAAATGAATTGTGTTCCAGGGATGTCCACTTTCTTTCAATTTACACCTAGAATAACTACTGCCGAAATGAAAGTCAAAACAAACGACCCTAATTTTAAATATCGATTATATTGTGCCAAAATTTGTGGAGCTCAACACTACAATATGCAGTTCGCAGTAAGGGTTGTTACTCAAAGAGAGTACGACAAATGGGTAAAAGAACAAAAACCTATCGTTACAGACGATATGAAGAAAGAATATCAATTAGCTATGAAAGAAAATGTAGCTAGTAAAGAAAATAAAATTGCATTAAACAATTAAGATAAAAACTGAAGGAGATTATGTCAACAATTGCAATTCCTAACTCAAGTGCAGTACATCATGATGATCACTCTCACGAGCATCATAAAGAAACTTTCTTAACTAAATACGTATTTAGTCAAGATCATAAAATGATAGCTAAACAATTCCTAATTACGGGAATTATCATGGGCGTAATTGCTATGGGTTTATCGATTCTATTTAGAATTCAATTAGCTTATCCTGATAAAAGCTTCCCTCTATTAGAAGTTTTGTTGGGTAAATTTGCTCCAGAAGGTAGATTAGATCCAAACTTCTATTTGTCTTTAGTTACGATACATGGTACCATTATGGTATTCTTTGTATTAACTGCTGGCCTTAGTGGAACTTTTTCTAACCTTTTAATACCATTACAGTTAGGTGCTAGAGATATGGCATCTCCGTTTATGAACATGTTATCATACTGGTTCTTTTTTACTGCTAGTGCGATTATGTTATCTACGTTCTTTATCGAATCAGGACCTGCAGGAGCAGGATGGACCATTTATCCCCCATTATCTGCTTTGCCTAAAGCAATGCCAGGTTCTGGATTGGGAATGACGCTTTGGTTAGTTTCCATGGTTTTATTTGTTGCCTCATCATTAATGGGAGGTATCAATTATGTTTCAACCATATTAAACATGCGTACAAAAGGTATGGATTTATGGAAAATGCCTTTGACAATTTGGGCTTTCTTTTTAACTGCCATATTAGGTATTTTATCTTTCCCAGTTTTGGTAGCAGGAATAGTTCTTTTAATTTTCGATCGTAGTTTTGGAACATCATTTTACCTTTCCGACATATACATCGGAGGTCAAGCTTTAGCAAATGAAGGAGGTAGCCCTATTTTGTGGGAACATTTATTTTGGTTCTTAGGTCACCCAGAAGTTTATATTGTAATTATGCCAGCAATGGGTATTGCTTCTGAAGTAATGTCTGTAAATTCAAGAAAACCAATTTTTGGGTATCATGCCATGGTTTATTCTTTAATTGGTATAACGGTACTTTCGTTCGTTGTTTGGGGGCATCACATGTTTGTCACGGGGATGAATCCATTCCTTGGTGGGGTATTCATGATTACCACCTTAATCATTGCCGTACCTTCAGCAGTTAAAACCTTTAATTGGTTAGCAACACTATGGAGAGGTAATATCAGATTTACACCTGCCATGTTATTTGCAATAGGTTTGGTTTCTTTCTTTATTTCTGGTGGTTTAACCGGTATTTGGTTGGGAAATGCTGCTTTAGACATTAATTTGCATGACACCTATTTCGTAGTAGCTCACTTTCACTTGGTGATGGGTTCAGCAGCTATATTTGGGATGTTAGCAGGTATCTATCATTGGTTCCCTAAAATGTTTGGAAGAATGATGAATCCTAAATTAGGCTACTTACATTTTTGGTTAACATTTATTTCAGCGTATCTAGTTTTCTTCCCAATGCACTTTATGGGATTAGATGGAGTTCCTCGTAGATACTATGCTTTTACAGAATTTGAATCTATGCAAAAATGGTTATCGGTAAACGTATTTATTACTTGGGCAGCCATTTTAGGTGCTGTCGCACAGGTTGCTTTCTTATTTAATTTTTTCTATTCTATATTTTTTGGAGAAAAATCAACTCAAAATCCTTGGCAGGCAAATACTTTAGAGTGGACCACTCCAGTAGAACGTCTTCATGGCAACTGGCCTGGTGAGATTCCTACTGTTTATCGTTGGGCTTACGATTATAGTAAACCAGGACATGATGCTGACTTTATTACTCAAATCACGCCATTGTCAGAAACAATGAGTTCTAATTTACCTCATGATTTTGAAGGCAATGAAGAAGCAGAAAGAATACAGGAAAGGTGGAATATTGATCATAAATCTGTTGATAAAAGAGAAGAAGTTAAATAAACACGCCTCTCTATATTAGTGAAAATATTTAGGGTATCTGTATCATAACAGATACCCTAACTTTTATAATAAATAATGTACGCCAAAGCTGAGCAACGATTTCTAAAGTTTAACTTAATCTCTATTGTTTCGCTCTTTTTATTAATTCTCGCAGGAGGAATAGTTAGAAGTTCAGGTTCGGGCATGGGCTGCCCAGATTGGCCAAAATGTTTTGATCAGTACATACCGCCTACAGATGTTTCTCAATTGCCTCAAGATTATCAAGAGAAGTATGTTGCAGAGCGTTTAGAGAAGAATGAAAGATTTGCAAAATTGTTAGTTAAATCTGGTTACCCTGATTTAGCTAACAAGGTAAGGCATGATGAAAGCATCAAAATTCCAGAAGAGTTTAATCCTTTTAAAACCTATACTGAATATATAAATAGATTAATTGGGGCAATTACGGGCATTTTTCTTTTATTCAATTTTATTTTCGCTTTCAAGTTATTTAAGAGTAGAAGTAGGGTTTTCTGGTTGAGTTCTTTAAATTTAATTTTAGTAGCAATTCAAGCTTGGTTAGGCTCTATTGTAGTGTCTACTAATCTACTAGCTTGGTTAATTACAGTGCATATGTTACTTGCCGTTTTAATTTTGGCAATTACTATATATACTTACTATGATGTGAAATCATTAAATGAGGAAATTAAAACAAGCCGATCTCTTATTTGGGTTAAGATAATAGCAGTGATAGCTTTAGTTACCTCGGTTATCCAAATTACTATTGGTACTGAAGTAAGGGAAACCGTAGATTTTGTAAGTTCTCAATTTCCTGAATTAAAAAGAGGAGAATGGCTTAATGAGGTCGGTAAAATTTTCATGGACCATAGAGAATGGGCATTGATTATTGTGATTGTTAATTTGGGGTTATTTTTTATCATTCGAAAGAGATTTAGTGAGATATCGATTCTTAATTCATTTGCATTTTATCTTTTGATGATTTTAGGTGCTCAAATGATAACAGGTATTGCGCTAAGTTATTTTGATTTGGCAGCATGGGCACAAGCAACTCATGTATTATTTGCTACAATGTTATTTGGATGCCAGTTTTATTTGTCTTTAATTTTAATGAAGACAAAATCTGTAGTTATTAAATAAAGAATTTTGGGAACGTTTTTAAAAGATTTTAAGAATTTAGTGAAGTTAAGACTTACTTTTTTGGTGGTTTTCTCGGCGTCTATTTCCTTTTTAATAGCATCCGAAAGTCAGGAGAGTATTAATTGGTATAATTGGCTCATATTAATTATTGGAGGCTTTTTGGTAACATCAGCAGCTAACGGATTCAATGAGATTATCGAAAAAGATTTAGATAAGTTGATGAAACGTACAATGGATCGTCCTTTGCCATCTGGCAGGATGACTAACGGACAAGCCTTAGTTTTGAGTCTGATCATGGGAATTTTCGGAACTTATTTATTAGGAAGTTTAAACCCAGCGACAGGTTATTTATCGGTTTTTTCAATTTTGTTTTATGCGTTCATATATACACCATTAAAGCAAAAATCTCCTATAGCGGTATTAGTTGGAGCTATACCAGGTGCCTTACCACCTTTAATTGGATATGTTGCTGCCCATGGACAGATAGATAAAATAGCATTAGTGCTTTTTGCTATTCAGTTTGTTTGGCAATTCCCCCACTTTTGGGCAATTGCCTGGGTTTTAGACGATGATTATAAAAAGGCAGGTTTTAGGTTGTTACCTACGACAAAAAGAGATAAAACAAGTGCTATAATTACTTGGTTATCTACATTAATACTTATTCCAGTAAGTCTATTACCCACCTATTATGGGTTTGGAGGGTATGCTATTGGTGGAGTTTCTTTAATTATGGGGTTGATTTTTTCTTATCAAGCATTAACATTAGTTAGAAAATTAGATGTTAAATCGGCGCAAAACCTAATGTATGGAAGTTTTATCTATTTACCTGTAGTACAATTGGTTTTACTTTTTAATTTAAAATAAGATGGTGCAAAACAAAGCAAACGAAGTAGATAGGCACAATTTACAGCCTAAGAAATTTATCATGTGGTTATTCATGGTTTCTTCAATTATATTTTTTGCAGGCTTAACAAGCGGTTTTATTGTTTATTCTGGCGATGGAGTTGGGAAAACTTTGAACGTACCATTGCCCAAAATTTTTATGTATAGTACTGCAGTAATCATCCTTAGCAGTTTTACACTACATTATTCTTACCTTCAAGCAAAACGATTAAAATTTGCAAATCAGAAAATTGGTCTTTGGATAACATTTTTTCTAGGTCTCGTTTTTATTGGGATGCAGGTTTACGGCTGGTCTGTTTGGACTAATCTTGGTATTTATTTCATCAACAGTAACGCCACCATTACGTTTGTATATGTGTTTACTTTAGCTCATATTATACATATTATTGCAGGATTAATGATCCTAATAACTGCTTTAAAAAGCAGTTATAAAAAATTACCTAACGTTACTAATCTATTCAGAATGGAAATCGCCTCTATTTTTTGGCATTTTGTAGATATTTTGTGGATTTATTTGTACGTTTTCTTACTTTTGAACCAGTAAAGTTTTACAACGAGTTTTCAAGCTATATTATTTAATGGATACAACAGCAAAATTAGACGAAGTTAAAACCACCCCTTGGGCTGGTGGTCGTTCTCCATTTTCCATAGAATATGGAAAATTGATGATGTGGTTTTTTCTTTTATCAGATGCATTTACATTCTCTGCATTTTTGATTTATTACGGAGCACAACGTTTTAGTAAGATGACTTGGCCAGATCCAGATTTGGTTTTCCAATCTTTTCCAGGAATTGCAGATCATGGAGCACCTTTAGTTTTTGTGGGCTTAATGACTTTCATCTTAATTGCGAGCTCTGTAACAATGGTATTGGCTGTTGAAGCTGGTCATCGTAACGCTAAGAAAGAAGTAGTTTGGTGGATGGTTGCTACAATAATTGGAGGTTTAATGTTTTTAGGCTGCCAAGCTTTAGAGTGGACACATTTACACCATGAAGGTTTTTGGTGGGGAGCTATTCCTAGCGCCGATGTAATTAAGGAATTAGGTGCCGATTCTGTAAGTGCACATCAGTTCGCGAATTTATTTTTTACCATTACGGGTTTCCATGGTTTCCACGTATTCACTGGGGTAATCATTAATATCATTATTCTAATTATGGTTTTAACTGGTGTTTTCGAAAAGAGAGGACATTACCTTATGGTGGAAAAAGTTGGTTTATACTGGCACTTTGTTGATTTAGTTTGGGTATTTGTATTTACCTTCTTTTATTTAGTTTAATCTTTAATAAATTATAAAAATGTCGTCAGATAACACTCATTTAGAACATGCTGAACAGCATGAATCAATGACCAAAAAAAAGATTTGGAAAGTTTTTTTTATTCTTTTAGGTATTACCATTGTAGAATTTATTTTAGCATTAGCCATTCCTGAATCTGTTTTGCCTCAACATATTAAAAACTTTGCCTATGTTATTTTAACATTAGTAAAAGCATTTTATATTGTAGCGTTTTTTATGCACTTAAGATTTGAGAAATATACACTCATTGTGGGTATTCTGGTTTCCTTTATATTTATCATCTATTTTATTATTCTGATGTTAACTGAGGGAAATTATTTGAATTCTCATATGAACTTATGAGTAAGAACAAATTCCCCATATTTAAAATATTAATCCTGGTAACGATATTAGCGGTACCGGGATTTTTATATTATATGCTACAGGCAAAAGGTAAAAATAGATATAAGCCACTTCCTATTTTTGGGCCTAAAATAGTTGCTTCAACTTTTCATACTAAAAAAGGGGTAAAAATTCCAGATACTATTTATCATAAAATTCCGGATGTTAATTTTATCACTAGTAATGCAGATTCCTTGAATCTAGGATCGGTCAAGAAACAACTTATTTTAATAAATTTTTTCTATTCAAAAGATCAACTGTTGACACCTACAATTAACCAAGCCGTTAAAAGTATTTTTGAAGAATTTAAAGAAAATAAGATCATCAGGTTTATTTCTATTTCTATTGATCCTGCGCAAGATAGCGTATCAGTTCTTAGAAATTACGCGAAAATGATAGGAGCTAAACCTGGTAAATGGGATTTTGTAACAATGGATTCATCAAAAATACTGAATCTAGCGAAAAATCAATTTTTTGTCAATGCCATAAAATCATCCGAAGATAAAGGTGAATACATATTTAGTGATAAGTTAATTTTGTTAGACGCCGATCATAGAATAAGAGGTTATTATGCTAGTTCTTCTGTTGATGAAATCAGTAAGCTGAGTGATGAGATCAAAGTTTTAATTACCGAAGAGCTACGAAAAATTAAATAAAAATTTTGAAACTGATTGGTTTTAAAAATGTTAATAAATAATGAACGATAAGTTAATTTTTAGATTGATTACAGGGGTATCAATCTTTGTTTTTGTTTTTGTTGTAATCCTGAATAGGAAAATTATTCCAGTTACAATAGCTACTCCTGCTTTCGTTTATAATTTACCAAAACTAAACGCTATTATTAATGGAACTTGTACCATTTTACTAATAAGCTCATTATTGGCTATTAAACAGAAAAATATAAAACTTCATAAAAGAATAAATATCATTACATTTTCATTATCCTCATTGTTCTTGGTTTCCTACATCTTATTTCATTACTTCGCTCCTGAAACCAAGTTTGGAGATGTAAATCACGATGGTGTTTTGAGTGCAAACGAAATTTCAATTGCGGGTAATCTAAGATACATTTATTACGTTATATTAGTTAGTCATATCATTTTAGCAGCTTCAGTTTTACCATTAATTTTAATGAGTTTTCAAAGAGGCTTACAAATGCAAATAGAGAAACATAAAAAATTGGTGCGATGGAGTTTTCCAATTTGGTTATATGTTACAACAACAGGTGTAGTAGTATATTTGATGATTTCACCTTATTATAATTTTTAATTTTTTAAAATATGAGAGTTTTTAGGATACTAATTGTATTATTTATTTTGATTGCACCAGCAATTATATCAGCGCCTGCAAAAGCACAATGTGCAATGTGTCAAGCTACGGTAGAGTCTAACCTCAAAGGTGGAGGGTCTACTGGAAAAGGCTTAAACGGAGGCATCATGTATTTATTAGCAGCACCTTACATTGCCATGGCAGGTATCGGGTTTTTATGGTATAAAAAGTATAGGAAAAAAAATGTTGCTATAGATATTAGAGAAGAGAAAATTCATTTAAATTAATAACGATTTATACAAACCCATCTGATAGAAACAGATGGGTTTTTTTATATTTACACATGGCTAAAACACCTAAAGCAGAAGCAATGCTTCATGCAAAATGCCCACGTTGCAGAAGAGGTGATCTTTTCCAAAATACGATGTACGGTTTTTCTTTTCAAAAAATGTTTGAATTTTGTCCCCATTGCAGTTTACGTTACGAGGTTGAGCCAGGATATTTTTATGCAGCAATGTATGTTGGATATGCATTAAATGTTGCTTTAGGAGTTTCTGTTGGTATAGCTACCTATGTGTTTTCTGGTGAATTAGAATCTCCTTGGATTTACATTTTTACAATTTTGCTTTTCAGTTTTTTGTTAGCGCCTGTTAATTTTAGATATTCTAGGGTGATTTTATTGTATTGGCTTTCGCCCAAGATTCATTACGTTGAACATTACGATCATGATTAAAAAAGAAACATTTTCTTTTATTACAGATTTAATTGAAAATAACGACCGCGACTGGTTTCAGAAAAATAAAGATAGATATTTAGCCGCAAAGGAAAATGTGGAGGCTTTTGCCGATGCCATTCTAAGCCAATTTCGAAAAATTGATACATTCATTCCTCCTGAATTAACGGCTAAGAAATGCGTGATGCGTATTTATCGGGATGTGAGATTTAGTAAAGATAAATCTCCTTATAAGAATAATTTCGGAATTGGGGTTTCTTCCAAAGGAAAGGGTAATGATGGGCCAGGTTATTATATTCATATCCAGCCTGGAAATAGTTTTGTTGCCGGTGGTTATTGGATGCCTCAAGCCGATCATTTAAAATCCATCAGACAAGAGATTGATTACAATACAAAAGACTTTTTAAATATCATTGAAGATAGAAAGTTTAAATCTTATTTTTCAGATTTGGATCAAAATGAAAAGTTGAAAACCTCTCCAAAAGGATATGAAGCGGATCATCCATATATCGAGTTATTAAAGCTAAAAAGCTTTACCGTTACGCATTCTTTTTTAGATGTAGATTTGATGGACGATAAAGCGGTTGAAAATGTAATTGAAGGTTTACAATTAATTTATCCATTTAGTATATTCTTAAATCAAGCAATTTTATCATGATGAAATTAAAATCGAGCTTATTAATTTTTGTAGGTGTATTATTATTCATGAGTTCTTGTGTTGTACTTTCAAAAAAGAAATACGAGACCTTATTAACGCAAAGGGACTCTTTAAATGTTGGCTGGGACGAGGCTAAAGTCAAAGTACAATCTTTAGAAGAAGAGAAAGAAACTTTAAAAGCTGATACAGCTAGTTTAAATGCTAAAATATTAGGTTTAAATAAGCAATTAGAGGCTTTGAATGCAAATTATGATGCGCTGCGCTCTAATAGTTCATCTGAGATTAATCAGCTCTCTGGTGATTTAAAAAAGCGTGAAGCCAGATTGCAAGAAGTAGAAGAGATATTAAAAAAACGGGATGCTGCTACAAATGCCCTAAAAGAAAAATTGCAAAAAGCTTTATTAGGTTTCCAAGAAAGTGGATTAACCGTTGAGATTAAAAATGGGAAGGTATATGTTTCATTAACTGATAAACTATTGTTTGATACTGGTTCCATTGTTATTGATGATAAAGGGAAACAAGCGTTAAGAGAATTGGCGAAAGTTTTAAATACACAGCCAGAAATCAATATAGCAGTGGAAGGACATACCGATAATCAGAAAGTTGGAAACTTAGGTCAGATAAAAGACAATTGGGATTTAAGTGTCTTAAGAGCAACTTCTGTAGTCCGTTATTTAACCGATACAGAGAAGATTGACCCAGTAAGAGTAACTGCTACAGGAAAAGGCCAATATCAACCCATTGAAGTATTAAATACGCCTGAAGCTAGAAGTAGAAACAGAAGAATTGAGATTGTACTTTCACCTAAATTGGATGAACTGTATAATTTGATTAAATAGAATTTTTAACTAATCACAAAAAAGAAAAGCTGAGGCATAGCTCGAGCTTTTCTGTTTTGTGGAACTTGTATCAAAATAACTTTTGACAAAGATTCAGTTGAAAATCCTCGTTTTATTTATTTGGACACTACTCAATTTTTAAAAATATTGAATCTAAAGCTAAATGTTTAAGCATAAAAAAATCCGGATGAATTATCATCCGGATTTTTGATGGAAGCTTATTCTTTTACTTTACCGTAATCACAGGGACAGCATTGGATATGATTAAATCATTTAACGCTTTAATGTCTTTACTTTTGATCTCAGCTAGTTTGGCCAACTCCATATCTATTTGACCTGCTAAGTCATTATAAACCTCTTTGACTTGCTTGCTTGGTTTGGTATAGCCAGATGCAGCCACGTCATAAACTCCAGATAATTTATCATTTAATCGTATCGGGAAATTCAAAACATCTTGTCCGCTTTTGGCTTTTGTTTGGTTTAATGTTTCTTCAATCGTTGTTATTTGTTTAACAATAGCTTGTGCTTTGTCTTTCACTACTTTAGGCAAATCTTTTCCTCTGCTCGTAAAAGTTTCGATTTGAGACCTGATTTTTCTGATGTCGATGATCGCATTTTGTGTGGCTTCAAATTTTTTCTTTACCATCATCAAGAAATCAAATTGTTCCTGATAATCAGCGCTAGAAAGATTATAATTCGGATCCGGTTTAACCGTAAAAGCAACCATGCTAGAATCAGCCTTCGTTTTAACCATTGCGTAGTAGTTTCCTGGTGGCACTTTAGGTCCGCTGACATTTCCGTTCCACAAAATCATACCCTCAATTTTCTCTACAGCAGGATAGCTTAAATTCCAAACAAATTGATTCATTCCAGAATTGACCTCTATTTTTTCATCAGCTTTGCCTTTTGTGCTATAATCTCTAATCAGTTGCTTATTCGAATCGTAAATTTTGATAGAGACTTGAGCAGAGTCTGTCACGGTTTTTAAGAAATAGTTGATGACAACGCCATTAGGAGGATTCATTCCTGCATTTTTGACTTTTGCACTTTGATAACCATCGGTCCTGTAGCTGTCACCGGGCTTAAACACAAATAAATTAGCTTTAGCAATGCCCGATTTTAATTGCTGAATCTGACTTAAATCATCTAATACCCAAAAGGCTCTACCCTGTGTGGCAACTATTAAATCATTGCCTTTAATCGTTAAATCGGTAATTGGAACGATAGGTAAATTCAATTGAAATGGTTTCCAGCTTTCACCATCGTTATAAGAAATATACATGCCATACTCGGTACCTGCATATAATAATCCTGGTCTTTTTTGATCCGCTCTTACTACTCTTACAAAATGATTAGAAGGAATTCCATCTGTAATTAATTTCCAAGATTGACCATAATCAGCTGTTTTATAAATGTAAGGTGTGAAATCATCAGACTTATATTTTGTTCCAACTACATAAGCGGTTCCTTTTTGAAATGGATCCGAATCAATACTATTAAACATCATCCATTCGGGCATTCCTTTAGGAGTTACGTTTTGCCAGTTTTTACCTCCATCTTTTGTAAGGTATAACAAGCCATCGTCGCTTCCTGTCCAAATTAAATTCTCTTCTAAGGGAGATTCTTGAACGGTGAAAATAGTGCTATAATATTCAACACTGGTGTTGTCTTTTGTGATAATTCCTCCACTAGGTCCTTGCCTTTTCTTATCGTCTCTTGTCAAATCAGGACTGATAGCTTCCCAACTCTGACCTTCATTGATGGTTTTGAAAAGAACGTTTCCTGCTGTATAAAGTACTTTTGAATTATGAGGAGAGAATAAAATCGGAAAATTCCATTGGAAGCGATATTTTAAAACATCAGCACCAGAACCCATAGGATTATCAGGCCAAACAGAAATTGCTCTATTCTCACCTGTTTTGTGATCTAATCGAGATAAATAACCTCCGTAATTCCCACCATAAACAATATCAGGATTTAAAGGGTCGGCAACAACATACCCAGATTCTGCACCAGCAGTAGGCATCCAATCATCTGTTGTGATTGAACCACTATTTGTTCTTGATAAAATTCTAACAGTAGAATTATCCTGTTGGGCACCTAATATTCGATAAGGGAAATGATTATCCGTACTTACTCTATAAAATTGTGCTGTTGGTTGATTTTGAACGGAACTCCAGTTCTCACCTCCATCAAAAGAAACCTGAGCGCCACCATCATCACCTATAATCATCCGATTTGGGTCTTCTGGATCAATCCACAAATCATGATGATCTCCGTGAGGGGTTCTAATGGTTTCAAAAGTTTTACCTCCATTCCTCGAGCGTAAGAAATTTACATTTAAAACATAAACAGTATTTTCATCTTTTGGATCAACAAATACTTTACTATAATACCATGCTCGTTGTCTGATCTCGTTTTGACTATTTACTTTTGTAAAGGTTTTTCCTGCATCATCAGACCTAAAAAGCCCGCCTTCCTTAGATTCTATAATGGTGTAAACACGATCAGGATTTGATGGGCTGATTGCTACGCCTAAAATTCCTAAAGTATCTTTTGGCAATCCTTTTGATTTGCTAATATTTTTCCAGTTTTCGCCGCCGTCCTCACTTTTCCATAATCCACTGCCTATTCCACCACTTTCCATACTATAGGGAGTTCTAATTACTTGCCAAGTGGTAGCAAAAAATACTTTTGGGTTTCCTGGCTCCATCACCAAATCAATGGCACCAGCTTGGTTATTTGAAAACAATACTTTTTTCCAAATTTTACCACCATCAGTAGTTTTATAAACTCCTCTATCGTCACTTGGGCCAAATAAATGACCGCTAGCAGCTACCCAAACTATATCAGAATTTTTAGGATCGATAATAATTCTAGTAATATGTCGAGTGTTTTTGAGGCCTATATTTGCCCAGCTTCGTCCACCGTCCTCACTTTTCCATATTCCATCTATACCTTCACTTACGTTGCCTCGCAAACTATTTTCACCTTCGCCAACATAAATAATGCTATTATCAGATGGAGCAATAGCTACGGCTCCAATTGTACCACCGAAATATTTGTCAGATATATTTTTCCAATTGCTACCTCCATCTTGCGTTTTCCAAACACCACCGCCGGTTGCACCCATATAGAAAGTATTTTTTTCTTTTAGATCGCCAACTACAGCAGCACTTCTTCCCCCTCTAAATGGACCGATTTCTCGATATTTTAAATTGGTGTATAAAACACTGTCGTACTCATATTTTAATGAACTATTGATTGTTGATTTTGATTTCTTTTGAGCAAAAATTGCTGTAGATAAGGATAGAAGTAAAAGTAGTAGTGAAAATTTCTTCATCTTAAAGAGAGATTAGGTTTGAATTGCAATTTATCGAAATTGAAAAACAAAATTGTTAGTTTATGATAACAATCTTATATCAATGACTAGAAAACGTAAATAGAAATTAAAGATATCTATGTTTCTTAGGTTTTATTGGTACAGTATTAATGGAGGCTTCTTCAGTTTTACTAGAGTTTTCAACCATCTTCATGATTTCATTCAATTCATCTTTGGATAAGTTACGCCATTTGCCTACTGGAATATTTTTTAAGCTTATATTCATAATACGTGTACGTTTTAGTTTAGTAACTTCATAGTTTAAGTACTCGCACATTCTACGTATTTGACGATTTAAGCCTTGTGTAAGGATAATTTTAAAAACAAAATCACTTTCTTTTTGAATAAAGCATTTTTTTGTAATGGTATCCAAAATAGGTACTCCATTTCCCATTTTTCGTAAAAAATCTGGATTAATTGGCTTATTTACGGTAACAACATATTCCTTCTCATGATTATTTCCCGCTCTTAAGATTTTGTTTACGATGTTTCCATCGCTAGTTAAAAAAATTAAACCTTCAGAGGGTTTATCTAACCTGCCAATTGGGAAAATTCTTTTAGGATGATTGATGAAAGTAATGATATTGCCTGGAACTTGAGTTTCTGTAGTGCAAGTAATTCCTCTTGGTTTATTAAATGCGATATAAACAGAATCTTCCTGATTTTTAAACTTTATTTTTCTACCATCGACTCTGATGTCGTCGCTAGGTATTACTCGGTCACCCAAAATAGCTTCTTCTCCATTTATGGTCACTCGACCTTCCTCGATAACTCTATCCGCTTCCCTACGAGAGCAAAAACCAGTGTCGCTGATGGCTTTGTTTAACCGTAAAGTTTCTTGTACTGACAAATCAAAAAGGACTTTTAAAATTTTTAAAATTTGGTAAGTCTAAATCTTTTGGGGATAAAATTACTTCTTCGGGTTTTAACCCCCAATCAATAGCTAAGACTTTATCATTCCAAATCACACCAATTTCAGAATCTTTATCGTACAAATTTGTGCACTTATATAAGAATATGGTATGGTCTTCTAAAGTAGAAAAGCCATGTAAAAAGCCTGGAGGTACCCAAAGCATTCTAAAGTTTTCTGCACTTAATTCAGCACTGAAATGTTGACCATAAGTAGGGGAATCTTTTCTTATATCTACTGCAACATCTAAAACTTTTCCTTGAACTACTCGGACTAATTTTCCTTGAGCATGTAGATTTGCTTGGCCGTGAAGCCCTCTTAATGCTCCTTTTTGAGAAAAGGATTGGTTGTCCTGAATAAATTTTGCATTTATTCCTGCAGCCTGAAATGCCTTTTCATTAAAGCTTTCAAAAAAATAACCCCTTTCATCTTTCCAAACTTTTGGTTCTATGATGACAAGATCTTTTAAAGGGGTTTCTATAATATTCATTTATTGAATGGGACTTATAGATTCTAAAACACTTCTAAAAGAGACATATTTATTTTCGAATCTTTCCTTAAAATCTTCTTGAAGTTTTGGGGAATAAGTTTCCCTATAGTCTGAAAGTTTAGTAGAACTATCTGTGAAGTATTGAGCACAATAGGTAATGCCTTCATTTATGGGCTCTGTTAATCTTAGCAGCTGGCAAGAAGTAAATTTACCTGATGCCATTACCTCGGGCATATGAATTTCATGCATAAAGTTTAAATATTCTTCATGAATGCTTTCTTCAATAATTGTAGTTACGTTGTAAATAATCATACTTCAAAGTTAGTAAATAGGGGTATATTATAAACTATCGCCTCTTAAATTTCTAAATCTTTTTCTGGCTTCTATTACATATAAACTACCGGGGAATTTTTCAATGAGTTCTTCAAAATGCTTTTGAGCGTTAACTTTATCGTTCAATTGATCCTCTTCTAAAATAGCTAAGTTGAAAAGCGCATCATCAGCCCAGATACTAAAACTATAGTTTTTGATAAGATCTTTAAAAATATCTGAAGCCTTTGAATATTCATGATGTTTTAAATAAATTTTAGATTTTAACATTAAAATATCGTCAGCTAAATCATTCTGAGAATATAGTTTACTCACACTATCTAAAGTAATTAAAGCTAAATCATCTTGATTTTTATATTGTAATAAATCTGCTTTAGCATATAATTTTAGTGCATTTCCTGTACTATCAAATGCTAAATTATCCTGAATTAAAAGACTTAAATCTAATGCATCATTAGCGATTAGTTGTGATGTGGAGGCTTTTAAAACATCTAATTGCGCTTTAGCCCAGCTAAAATCGCCATTATAAAAAGAAAGTTTAGCATTTTTAAATTTTGCTTCCTGGCCTAAAGGCTCTCCGCTAAAAGTTTTTTCAACTTGGCCGTAAAGTAGGGTAGCTTCCCAACGTTGGTTATCTAAAACATAGATGTCTGCCAAGTCTAGTTTTATTTCTGATTGCGTTTCGGGCTTAAGATTATTAAAAGCTAAACATTCTTCTAATAATTTTTCAGCATCACGTAATTGATTTTGATAGAAAGCTTTTAAATGCGCCAATTCTCTAATGGCAAATATAGTTTGATAGCTTTTTCCGTATTTATTGATTAGTTTTTCATATTCGTTTGCCAAGCTTTCGATAGCATTGGGGGTGTAATTACCCTCTAATATTTGTTGATTTTTTGAACGCAATAAAGCAACCCTGGATGGAATATAATATGGAGAGCCTTCTCCTTTACTAATCAGGTATTCGTAAGCTCTATTTGCGGCATCGTAAGCTTTATTGTCGCTCAGCATGCTTCCTAAAGAAAACACGCGTCCACCATCGTCATTTGTTCTTCTATCCAAAGCGATAATTTGTATCAAGGCTAAATCGAATTGCTTTTGTTGTATAAATTGCCAGGCTAGTAAATCAATAAAACTAATATTTTGAGGAGATTTTTGAATTTTTTTGAGAAGTTGAGTTTTGAGGAAGTTATAGTCATCTTCGTTTTCGAAAGTTCTGCTGATGTTATTTTTGGCTAATTGTAAAAACTCTGGATGATTTTCTACCATCTTTAAAATCTCTATAGCTAGACCCTCTTTAATTCTTTTAAATCTGTAAAGATTAATCAACTCATACATGAAGGCTTCATCGTCTTTTAATAATTTTCGTCCGTTTAAAAATGTCTTAATGGCATAATCGTAATTTCCAATTCCATAAAAAATGTTAGCAGTTTCTGAAATCGCCAATGGATTTGCTGGCATTTCATCTATTACGGTCTTAAAAATTTTATCAGCTTCTGGAGCTTCCCCTTTTTCTAAATAAAGTTGACCAAGGTCAATACGGTTTTTAGGATCTTCTTTGATTTTCTTTTTGATGACTTTTTCGGCCTCATCAAATTTTTTTAATTTCAGAAGTGTGTTAAGATATTCCTTATAAAATATTTGATCCCCATTTTTAGCATGATAAAGTTGGTCATATATACTTAATGCTTTATCATAATCTCCATCTTTAAAATATTGACTAGCCAAATCAGACCGAGAGCCATCTTGAGCCATCATTTTTATAGCGCTAAAAAAAATAAAAGCTAAAAGGAAAGATTTTAAAAAGTTTATCATGAATATTTAAAAGTAAATAAATTAAATAGATTTAAGCATTCAGTGATTGGGTCAAAGTTTCACTTGTATTTTAAATGTTACTGATTTTTTAGATTTTGGTGTAGTATAATTTGTTATTTTGGGTTGGTCTAAAAACCCTTACAAGGTTAAATTTAAATAAATAATGTCAACTTATATCTTCTTGAAAAATGTTAATTTGATGAAGGATCTGTGTAAAAAGTACATTTTTATTGTTGGTTGTTTGTTACTATTTGGTTGCCAACAAAACGTTAAAGTAACTAAGATTAGTGCAGACATTTTTTTTAATGAGCCTGAAAAATCATCATTTCATATATCGCCAGATGGTAAATTTCTTTCATATTTAAAGCCATTTCAAGGAAAATTGAATCTTTATATTCAATCAATTGATAAAAATGAAACACTCCAAATAACTTCCTATCAGGATCAAGGTATTAAATATTATTTCTGGGTAGGAAATAACCGATTGTTTTATGTAAAAGATAAAGATGATAATGATAACTATCAGGCTTTTGCAGTAAATAGCAATGGGAAGTCAATAAAGAAGTTTAATACTTCTCCTAAGACAAGGATAGAGGTCATTGATGAAATGAAGGCGAATGACAACTTCATTTTAATTGCAATGAACGAACGTGTACCTGAAAGCTTTGATGTTTACCAACTAAATGTGAAAACTGGTGAAAAGGTAATGATTATTAAAAATCCAGGAAACATAGTTGAGTGGATTTCTGACAATAATGGAAATGTTAAACTTGCCATTGGGAGTGATGGCGTAAACGAAACCTTGTATTTTCGCGAGTCCACACAAGTAGAATTTAAACCAATCATTAGCAACAACTTCAAAAATTCATTACAGCCTCTTTGTTTTACAGAAGAAAAGAATCATATCTATGCCTTATCAAATTTAGGCAGAGATAAGATGGCGCTAGTTGATTTTGATTGTAGTTTAGCTAAAGAAACCAGATTGATTTATGAAAATCCTCAAGCAGATGTGATGGACGTTGTTTATTCTAAATCAAAAAAGAAACTTGTTTATTTAACATACGAAATATCAAAAAGAGAAACTCATTTCTTTGATGATAAGGCTAAAGAGATGTACGATAATATTAGTACACAGCTGCCAAATCAAGAGCTTAAAATTATTGATAAGGATAAATTAGAAGATAATTTCTTAATAAAAACATATACGGATAAAGATCCTGGAGCTTATTATTTGTATAAAGTAACGGATAAAAGCTTAGTTAAATTAAGTGACGTTAATAAAGGAATTGATCCATCGAATATGTGTCCGATGCAAGCGATAAGTTATAAAAGTAGAGATGGAATCACTATACATGGATATTTAACTTTACCATTAGGGAAAAATAAAAAGGATTTACCATGTGTTATTATGCCACATGCAGGTCCCTCTACACGTAATTTATGGGGATATTCGTCCGAAGTGCAATATTTAGCCAACAAGGGATACGCTGTATTTCAAATGAATTTCAGAGGATCAACCGGATATGGAAAAGCTTTTCAAACTGCTGGGTTTAAACAATGGGGTAAGAAAATGCAGGATGATATTACTGATGGCGTTAATTGGTTGATCAAAGAGAAAATTGCAGATCCTGAAAGAATTGGAATTTACGGATATAGATTTGGAGGTTACGCTGCTTTAAATCAAGTAATCTATCATCCTGAGTTATACAAATGCGCCGTTTCTTATTCTGGATTTATAAATTTATTTAATTATTTAAAGAGTTTCCCGGCTTATTATAAGCCTTATCAGCAAATGTTAAATGAAATGATTGGTAATCCAGAAAGTGATGCTGATTATTTGAAATATGCCTCTCCAATTTTTCAATCAGACAAGATTAAAGTACCAATTTTAATAGCGCAAGGTGCCAAAGACCCTAGTGTTAATGTAAACGAGATGAATCAATTTGTAAAAGAGCTTAGAAAACGACAAATAAGTGTAAATTACATTTTGAAGGATAATGAAAATCATAATTTCCGAGATCAAAAGAATAAAATGGAGTTTTATAAGCAGCTAGGAATTTTCTTGGATAAAAACTTAAACGCTACGAAATAGGTACTAATGGAAACCAAGAATAACAGCTATAGGAAAAACTTTATGCTGATTATTTCCTTTACGGTTTTGATCACCGTTTCTTTGGTTGTAGCCCAAATTTTAGGGTATAACCTCACCAAAAAGTTTATAGAAAATGAATTTACTTCTCTTAAGATTGATGTATTAGATCAAACTGTAGAACCTTACAACAGACTTTTTCAAAACAAAATACCTGAACTTTCTTTTTATCAAGGATTTTTAGACTCGCTTTCTGCAGCTAAGTATGCTGATACCGTTTTTAAAAAATATCCTTTTGTAGAACATATTTTATTTTACGATTCAGATATCAGCAATCATCCCATTAAAGATGGTTTAAAAGTAAATCGGTTTTCTATTGGATTAAAAACACTATTTAAGTTTGGAAGAAATGTTCCGCAAGATTCAATAGTGATTTTTAGAGAGACGGATCCGGAATTATTGTCCCTAAGCACCAGTGATGAATTTAATAAAGTAGGTTTAAAGTTTGCCAGTTTCATCGAAACTGCTGACACTACTAAAGCGCTTACCAATGATCAGATTTTTAAAATATTCTATAGCATAGTTCCTAGTAAGATTAGTTATATGAATATTCCGAGGCGTGAGGATATCAAAATTTATAAAGATTTGATGTTTAAAACCCAGCCATCTTCTCCGCTATACGATTTAGACATTTTTTCTTTCGAACTAAATCCATATAAACTAGAGATAAAAAATATTCATCCAGCGCTCTATCAAAACATCAGTATTAAACCACTTTCTTATGACTCGATGTTAGAAAAACCCAATATTATTAGTACTGAAATTACTTTACCAGGTGCGTTTACTGATTATAAAATTCACTTTTCTAGCGAACAAAGCTTTTTGAATAGGGAAGTAAACCATAGATTTTTGCCAATTGCAGTTGGAATATTTATCATCTATTTAATTCTTGCACTTATTGCGCTACTTATTTATCGCAATCTAAATGTGAATCAGAAGTTATATAGCCTTCAATATGATTTTATTAATAATTTTACCCACGAGTTTAAAACGCCTGTTTCTGTAATTAAAATTGCAGGAAGTAATATTTTAAATGCAAAGGAATTAAGTGAAAAAGAGCGTTTAAGATATGGACGCATTTTAGATGAAGAGGCTGATAAGTTGAATGATTTGATGAATAAGTTATTGTCTTTCACACAAATTGAAAACAAAGCTATCACAATTAAACCTCAAGAAATTAACTTAGAAATTTTTGCTCAAAATATGATTGACGCTTTTCAATTGAAATATGCTGATTATCATATAGATTTGGAGATTGAAGATGTAGAGAGATTTAATACTGATCCAGTTCTTTTAAGCAGTATTTTCCATAATTTGATGGAGAATGCTTACAAATATGCTAGTCCTGGTAGTAAGAATTTGGGAATCAAAATCTCAAGAAATAAGAAAGATATTATTTTTTCTTTCAAGGATACAGGAATTGGGATTGATGCTAATGAATTAAATCACATCTTTAAAAAGTTTTATAGAATACAAAATCGATATAACCAACAAGGAAGCGTGGGCTTAGGTTTAGCTTTCTGTAAAGAACTAGTTAATTTTATGGATGGTATCATCACAGTAAAAAGCAAACCAAATATAGGTTCAGAGTTTGAAGTGATATTACCTTATGATAACTGATAAATGCAAAAGGATATTAAAGTTGCAGTAATTGAGGACGATGAAAATCTTAGATTTTTAGTGACTCATCGTTTAGAAAAAGAGGGTTATAAAGTAGTAGAAACTGGTAACGGTAACAACGCTATTGACTTAATATTAAGTGAGCAACCCGAAATTGTTTTACTAGACTGGATGTTGCCAGACAAAGAGGGATCTGAAGTTTGCACTCAGGTGCGAGAAAAAGGTTTTGATAAAATCATCATCATGATGACTGCTAAATCACAAGATATTGATAAAATTGATGCGTTTAATTTTGGGGTTTCTGATTATGTAACCAAACCTTTTAACATGGAGGTTTTGGTGGCCATGTTAGAAAGTAAAGTTAAATATGTGGTGCATGATAAAGATGAGCACAGCAAGTTTGGTGATATGGAGCATCATCCAAATACCCATTCTTTGCTTAAAAGCAATAAAAAAATTGAGCTTACTATTTTAGAAAACCGAATTCTTTTGTATTTCCTCAACAACAAGAATAAAGTTATTTCTCGGGATGATTTAATGATGGAAGTTTGGGGTTACAATTCTGATGTGAATACCCGTACTTTAGATATGCACATAGTAAGGTTAAGAAAGAAAATAGAAACTAACCCTGATAGACCAGATTTCTTACAAACGGTTCGTGGGGTAGGCTATCGTTTTACAGAAGATTAACAGTATGATATTGTGAAATATTTAAAGCATATCAATAGATTAAATGCTCATCATAGGCTTTATATTTCACTTATTTCAGCAACAGCTGTTGCCTCTTACTTTTTTGTATTTACCCAAAGATTTAATGCTAGTTCATTTTTAATTACTTGGTTGGCTTATTCTATCAGCCATCTTTTTTTATCTTGGATAACTATTTTGTCTATTCACCCCATCGAGGTTAAAAAGCTCGCTTCATCGCAAGACTCTAATAGAACTTTTATATTCCTATTCGTTATCGCGGCATGTTTAATAGGGCTCTTTTCTATTGTTTTAATGTTAAGTACTATTAAAGAACTAAAAGGGAGACAGTTTGCAGAATATTTAATTTTATCTATTAGTTCAGTGATTTCTGCTTGGTGGATGCTGCATACTGTATTCACGTTCAGGTATGCTCATCTTTACTATTTAAAAAATCCAAAAGTGAAGGGCTCGTATAAAATGGGTTTATCTTTCCCAGATGAAAAAGAGCCAGATTATCTTGATTTTGCTTATTTCTCTTTTGTTTTGGGAATGACTTTTCAGGTATCCGATGTAGAAATTGGTGATCGAATTTTGAGAAGATCAGCTTTGCTTCATGGTTTAATCTCATTTGTATTTAATACTGTTATAATTGCATTAACCATAAGTATAGTTTCTAACTTGATAAATTAGGGTTGATTAGCTATTTTAATAGGTACAAATATTATAATTTGGAGTTATGCGGTTAAAAGTGATCCTTTATATCACATTCATCTTTTTCTCAAGTATTTTACAATTAAAGGCACAAGTATCTTTTGACCTTAAAGTTTACGATCATAAAAAATTTGAAAATCAAACTTTAAGTGTTTTTTCTGAGCATGACGTAGTTAGTTTATATGCTATTAAACCCAATGTGATTAAAGTGAATTTCTCTTCTCTAAAACACAACGAAAAGCTAGTCCTTAAAGAGAATAATGATGTTTATGTTAGAGTCACTCAAAACTTGGACGATATTTTTATGTTAACAGATTCATTGCTCATCGTGATTAATAAATTTGATTTCTCTATTAAATTTGAAAAAAGAAATGAGATGATTTATACAATTAATAATTATGTTTTTAAAAAGGATGATCAATCTGCTTTAACTTTTTCTATGCAACCTGAAGAGAAATTTTATAATTCAAAAAAATATTTGAAAGAAGAATTATGTCCTAAAAAGACTATTCAGCCTATTTATTCAGTAAAAGGTTATGGAATCTTATTCGAAAATAATGAATGGGTATATTCTCAAAATAAAGATTTGGCTAAGTTTACTTTCGAAAAATCAGATAAAGAACTATCATTTATATTCTTTTCTGGATCTCTAAAGCCATTTTTAAAGAGTTTTAAAAATGTTTTAAATGATTAAAATATTCATCAAGTTAAATATTTCCCCACAATAGGCATTCTTCTTCCCATGCCAAAAGCTTTAGGCGAAACGCGTAGAGTTGGAGGCGTTTGATATCTTTTAAATTCTGCTTTGTTAACTAATTTAATAATTCGATTCACCAATACTTCATCATAACCATCTGCAATGATTGCTTTTGAACTTTTCTTCATCTCGATATATTCAAAAAGAATTTTATCTAAAATATCATAATCTGGCAAAGAATCAGAATCTTTTTGGTCAGGTCTCAATTCAGCTGATGGAGCTTTATTGATGGTATTTATCGGAATAATTTCTCGTTCTCTGTTGATATACTCGGCCAATTGATAAACCTGCGTTTTATAACAATCGCCAATTACAGAAATTGCTCCACACATATCGCCATATAAAGTGCCATAACCTACGGCAGACTCACTTTTATTACTAGTGTTTAATAAAATATAACCAAACTTATTTGACATGGCCATTAATAAAACTCCTCGTGAACGAGCTTGAATATTCTCTTCGGTAATATTTGCTGCTAATCCTGTAAATTCTTTGGCTAAAGTTTCATCAAAAGCATCGGCAATATCTTTTATGGGAATAATGGTTTGCTTACAACCAATATTCTTTGCTAAATCCTCTGCATCTTTAATAGAATGATCTGAAGAATATTTGGAAGGCATTAAAACAGCCATGACATTCTCGGCGCCTAAAGCTTCACAGGCTAAAGCACAAACAACGGCTGAGTCAATTCCACCTGAAAGACCAAGAATCGCTTGCTTAAAGCCTGACTTTTTAAAATAATCTTTAATCCCTAAAATTAATGCTTGGTAGACTTGTTCGGTATCATTTTGACGAGGGCTTTCTTTGCTTAATACAATAGCACTTTGAACTTGTTCAATATCAAAAACTCTCACCTCTTCTTTAAAGTAATCAAACTCCGAGATTAAGTCTCCCGCCCGATCAAAAACCAGAGAGCCACCATCAAAAATCAATTCAGTTTGGGCTCCCACATGGTTGACATAAAAAAGTGGAAGATTATATTTTCTGGAATTTTGTGAAAGGACAAAAATACGCTCCTCGTCGTGATTATAGGCGAAAGGAGAGGCCGCAATATTAATCATCAAATCTGGTTCTTCTTTCATCAACTCATCCATTGGACAAATTTGATAGAGAGGATTATCACCTAAATTCCATAAATCTTCGCAGATAGTTAATGCAATTTTGTGTCCTTTGAAATCAACACATTTAAATTCTTTGGCAGGTTCAAAATAACGATACTCATCAAAAACATCATAAGTTGGCAGCAGCGCCTTCTTTATAATTTGTTTAATCTCACCATCTTCAATAAAAAAAGCGACATTAAATAAGTCTTTACCTTCAACAACGGGATTAACCATTGGCAACCCAATAATGCAAGCAATTCCTTTAGTTTCTTTAGCAATTTCATCTGCGGAAGCTTTGCATATTTCTATAAATTCAGGATATTCTAGAAAATCGCGAGGTGGATAACCGCAAATGCATAACTCTGAAAAAACAACTAAATCAACCCCATTTTGCTTTTGATTATGGATAGTTTGGATTATTTTCTTAGTGTTATCTTCGAAGTTACCTATGTGATAATTAAGTTGAGCTAAAGCTATTTTCATAAAATTGAATAGAGAATATGCGATTAAAAAAATACAGCAATATTAAGGCCTAGATAAGAGTTTTGTAATTTACCGCTACCATTAGATTGGATGTTTGTAAATCCATTATCATAGGATATCCCGGCTGCTACAGCAGTTTTATCACTTAATTTGATCTGGGCGCCAGCACCAATAATTAATGATGCTCTATAAAAGGAAATATCTTTTGAGATATCTTTATTCTCAGTAATGATCGTTCCATTATCTCCTTTTTGGTCAAGTTTAGCTCTCACATTAAATCCGTTTCCTAAACCAAATTCACCATAGAATTTATTTCCTCTAATTTCATTGGTAGTTAATTTAAGCTTAGCAGGAATTTCGATATACTGTAATTTATAAACATTGTTTCTTATCGGCTGATTTGCTGGACCAAAATCAGAAACAGATGTTTGTCCATTAATGGTACTCAATTTAATTCCGGTGCTGAAAGCATAATTAGGTGCAAAGTAGAAATCACCAATTAGTCCGTAACTAAAGCCCGCTCTTAAACCATCATTTTTCACATCTTGTATATCAGATTTTAGCCAACCAAAGGTTGGATGTGCAGTAAGACCTAATTTAAAACGTGGTCCAGGGTCGTTTTGCGCAAAAATTAATAAAGAACTAAATGTAAATAGAACACTGAATAATATCTTTTTCATAACTTCGGATCCAATAAACATGTTTTTCTGTAATGTATTACCATAAAACTTTCGGCAAAATTACTCTTTTTTTTCTGATATCATTTTTTCTGATAGCATGTCATCAAGAGCGTAAAATAGATACTTCTAACGTTGAAATTGATGTAAATATTCTTCGTTTTGATCAAGATTTATCAAAAATAAATCCTTCTAAATTATCTACCGAACTTCCGGCTCTAAAGAAAAAATATGGTTCATTTTATGATGATTATTTTCAAAAGATTTTAAATCTTGGTACTACTCAAGATACGCAATACTATGAGACTTTGCGACAAGTAATCGCAGGTAAGGCATTTCGGGATTTACAGCAGGAAACCGATTCTATTTATCCTAATTTGGATGCCCAAAAGCCACATTTGGAAGCCGCATTTAAGAATATAAAAGCTTTATATCCCGAGTGGAAAGTGCCAAAATTGATAACCTATATTTCAGGATTTCAAGTCCAAACACCTATTGGAGTTGGTTACATTGGGATTGGTTTGGATATGTTTTTGGGTAAAGATTCTAAGTTTTATCCCGCTTTAGTAGAAAGTATTCCAAGATATATCAGTAGAAGATTTACTCCAAATAATATTACCCCTCGAGTAGTAGAAGTGGTTACAAGAGAAGACCTTTTTCCAGAATTAGATCAAGATAAGAGCTTACTTTCTAAAATGATTTATAATGGGAAGCTGTTGTATTTCATGCAGCAAGTTCAGCCTAATGAAGCTGATAGTACGCTGATGGGTTACAGTGAACAACAGATGAAATGGGCTAATCAATTCGAATCAGACACTTGGGCTTATTTTCTAGAGCAAAATTTGCTTTTCGATACGGACTATATGAAAATTCAAAAATATTTGGCAGAAGCACCATTTACACCTGGTTTAGGAACTCAAAATGATTCGGCACCAAAACTGGGTGTTTTTATCGGTTGGCAAATTGTAAAAAGGTATATGGATGAAAATAAGAAGATCACGCTAAAGGAGTTAATGCTAGAGAAGGATCCTCAAAAGATATTACGATTAGCTAAATATCATCCTAGCCAAAAAAAAGATACAAAATAGCTTATGAAAATTGGAATTGTTTTAAGTGGAGGTGGGATAAGAGGGATTGCTCACTTAGGCGTTTTAAAAGCGCTCAGAGAAAAAGCAGTTAAGATAGATATGATTAGCGGCACAAGTGCAGGAGCAATTGTAGGTGCATTATTTGCAAATGGCATAGAACCTTATGAAGCGCTACAAATTTTTCAGGAAACAAAATTATTAAAGTTTATTAAACCTGCTTTTAGAAAACCTGCGTTCTTAAATTTCGAAAGTGCAGAATCTCTTTTCAGAAATTATATTCCTCATAATTCTTTTGATAAATTAGAAATCCCTTTAACCATTACGGCTACCGATTTTATGGAAGGGAAATTGGTGTATTTTAATAAAGGAGAAGTGATTAGAAAAGTTTTAGCGTCTAGCTGTATACCTGGTATTTTTAGCCCGATAGAAATAGATGGAAAGTTTTATGTAGATGGCGGAGTTTTAAATAATTTTCCGGTTGAACCCTTAATTGGAGAATGCGATTTTATTATTGGGTCTTCATGTAATCATCTACCAGTAGTTACGCAATTTCGAAATGTAAAGCATGTAATAGAACGGGCAGCAATTCTTTCTATTAACCATGATATGGTCGAGAAAAGGAAACTAATAGATGTACTAATAGAGCCTAAAGGTTTGGGTGAGACAAGTATTTTTGACGTGAAAAAAGCGGAAGAAATTTTTTGGCTGGCACATGAGGAAACTTTAAATCAAATATCTTCTATTAAAAAAGCAATAGAAAAAGTAGAAAATATAAAGGCATCTAATTAATCAGATGCCTTTGAAATATGATCAAAATCAGAGAGATTAGTCTTTCAAAATTCTCATAACACCACTAATGCTAATTGCAGCGCCAATAACAGTTAATGCCCATCCAATTAAATCGACTACCATTGAATGATAAATAAATTGCTTTACAAAGATTCCAAATAAACCAATGAAAACACCTACGATAATTATTTTATAATGTGATGGGTTGTTAGCGTTTACCATAATTTTTTAATGTTTTATCTGCTGCAAAAATAAGACTATTGTTTAAATACGAGGCATCAAATCTTAAAATCTTCAGTAAATTTTAAAATTATGTATCAAGAATGAAATTGAAAGCGTACTACGAGTAAGATTCAATTTAAATGAAGTTTAAAATTCTATTCGTAAGCATTTTGATTTTTCTATTAGGATGTAAAGTAGCCTCAGATAATTCAGCAAATATTTGCCCACAAGCAGCACTTTCATGTATCACACCAGTGCAGTTTTTCAAACTAAAATTTGTTGATAAAAGTAATTCGAATTTAGATTTGATATTTGGTCGCAATGCTAAGTATAACTATAATGATGTGGTTATTTATAGCATAAGACACAATAAGAATTTAAACTTCACTATTGATAGCACAGACAGAACGAATAAATATATTTTATTTTCTACTCCAGGAACCGATGAATTTAGTATTAGGTTACCCAATCTAAATAAAGATACTTTAATGGCAGAAACGGCTTTTGTAAACTCAGGATGTTGCGGAAGTTTAAATATTACGAAACTAACTTTAAATAAAAGCGCTCTACCGTTTTCAAATACAAACCCTACAATTATCTTATTGAAAAAATAATTAACCTTAACAATTAATACCTAAACGTTCTTGTGCAAAAGCCTTGAGCGTTTTTTTATGGTAAGGAATTAAAAAATTAAGCCTTCACTCTTTTTAGAAGTGAAGGCTTAATCATTTCTTCAAATATTTTTACTGTTAGTTTGATAATGCGGCAGCACCACTCACAATTTCCGAAAGTTCGGTCGTAATTGCCGCTTGACGAGCTTGATTGTAAGCTAGTTTTAGCTTCTTCAATAAGTCGCCAGCATTGTCTGTTGCTTTATCCATCGCGGTCATTCTAGCTCCATGCTCTGATGCATGTGAATCTAAAACTGCTTTGTATAATTGTAATTTAATATTTTTAGGAATTAACTCTTCGACAATTTCTTCTTTTGAAGGCTCCAATATATAGTCAATCTGATTGACAGAAACATTTTCTTTTTTCTCAGCCTTAGGCACAGGTAGTAACTGTTCTGTAGTCAAAATTTGCATAGCTGCATTTTTAAACTGATTGTAAATCACCTCTACTTTGTCATATTTGCTGTCTACAAATCCTTGCATAATAGCTTCAGTAATTACAGAAACATTTTCGAAATTTAAAGCATTAAATACCTCGTTGTTGTTACCAATTACATTGTATTTACGTTTCTCGAAATAATCCTGAGCCTTTTTACCAATAGCAATTAGGTGTAAATTTCCACTTTTTTGAAAAGAGCTGTACTTCTCGGCTATTAAATTATTGGCAGTTTTAATAGCATTCATATTGAATGCACCAGCCAAACCACGGTTAGAAGTTATTACAACAACCAACACGTTTTTAATTTCACGCTCCTGAGTAAAAACAGATACACCATCTTCTAAACTTGCAGAAAGATTAGCTAAAATTTCTTTTAATTTATTGGCATAAGGACGTAGCTGAACAATTGCATTCGTTGCTCTTTTTAATTTAGCAGCCGAAACCATTTTCATCGCTTTAGTAATCTGCTGAGTAGAGCTTACTGATGTGATCCTGATTCTTACTTCTTTTAAATTTGCCATTTTCTAGTATTGAGAATTGAGTAGTTAGTATTGCGATTGATAATTCAATACACTATACGCTCTACTCAATACTAAAATTAATATTTCGCCGATAATTCTTTTGCTACAGTTTCTAAAACACTAGTCAAGCTATCATCAAATTTACCAGCTTTTAACGCTGCTAAAACTTCTGGATGACGTTGCTCTAATTGTGTAGTATATTCTGCTTCAAATTCTCTGATTTTATTTACTGGAACGTTTCTCATTAAATTTTTAGTACCAGCGTAAACAATAGCTACTTGTTTTTCAACAGTAACTGGCGAGAACTGACCTTGTTTCAAAATCTCAACGTTTCTTGCACCTTTATCTAAAACTAATTTAGTAGAGGCATCTAAGTCAGACCCGAATTTAGAGAATGCCTCTAATTCCCGATATTGTGCCTGATCTAATTTAAGCGTTCCTGCTACTTTCTTCATTGATTTAATCTGAGCATTACCACCCACACGAGATACCGAAATACCCACGTTAATAGCTGGACGAACACCCGCGTTGAATAAGTTAGATTCTAAGAAAATCTGACCATCGGTAATCGAAATTACGTTAGTTGGGATATAAGCAGAAACGTCACCAGCTTGAGTTTCGATAATTGGTAAAGCAGTTAAAGAACCGCCACCTTTTACTATACTTCTGATTGATTCAGGCAAATCATTCATTTGTTGAGCAATCGAATCGTTTTGATTGATTTTTGCAGCTCTTTCTAACAAACGACTGTGTAGATAGAAAACGTCACCTGGATAAGCCTCACGACCTGGAGGGCGTTTCAATAATAATGAAACCTCACGGTAAGCGACAGCTTGTTTAGATAAATCATCATAAACAATTAAAGCTGGTCTTCCTGTGTCGCGAAAAAATTCACCAATTGCTGCACCAGCAAAAGGAGCGTAGAACTGCATTGGAGCAGGTTCTGCAGCAGAAGCAGCAACAACAACTGTATAAGCCATTGCACCTTTTTCTTCTAAAGCTTTAACAACGTTAGCAACCGTACTTGCTTTTTGCCCGATTGCAACATATATACAGAATACAGGCGCACCTGCATCGTAAAATTCTTTTTGATTGATGATGGTATCAATACATACAGCAGATTTACCAGTTTGACGATCACCAATAACCAACTCACGCTGTCCACGTCCGATTGGAATCATTGCGTCAATCGCTTTTATACCAGTTTGTAATGGCTCAGTAACTGGCTGACGGTAAATAACACCTGGTGCTTTACGCTCTAATGGCATTTCATACGTTTGTCCAGCAATTGGTCCTTTACCATCTATTGGAGCTCCCAAAGTATTTACCACACGACCTAACATACCTTCACCCACATTAATAGATGCAATACGTTTTGTACGTTTAATGGTATCACCTTCTTTGATCTCATCAGATTGTCCCAACAAAACCACACCCACGTTATCTTCTTCTAAGTTCAATACAATACCTTGTAAGCCTGATTCAAATTCAACCAGCTCACCAGCTTGTACTTTCGTTAAACCATAAACACGAGCAATACCGTCACCCACTTGGAGTACTGTACCTACCTCTTCTAATTCAGTTTCCGACTTAAAGCCTGATAATTGCTGACGTAAAATCGCCGAAACTTCATCTGGTCTTACTTCTACCATCTTTTTTTATTTAAGATTTTATTTTTTGAAAAATTAATTTCTATAATTCTTTTGTTCTACCTGTCCTGCTATCCAATACCTATCAGTTCCGATAGGATCAACATATAATTTAAGCAATTACCTTTTGGGTAAATTCTTGTTTTACTCTACTTAAACTGCTCGCAATACTGCTATCAAACTGTTTATCTCCAACCGTTAAAATAAAACCTCCGATTAAATCAGCATCAACAGATTCATTTAAAATTACTTCACCACCAGTTACAGCTTTAACTTTATCGATAATTTCAGCTCTCGCTTTTTCATTCAACGTTGTTGCAGAAACCACTTTAGCAATAACAATGTTCTTGTATTGGTTATATTGGTTTAAAAATTCTTTAGCTGTAGCATAAATAATCTCTGCTCTGCCTTTATCTACCACAATTTTTAAAAATGCAGAAGTTACTTTATGAATTTTATCTCCAAAAATCTCTTTTAGTATCGAATTCTTTTTACTTAAAGGAATAATGGGATTTTTAACGACTGCCTGTAATTCAGAACTCGCTTTAAGCGTATCTACAAAAAGCTGCATATCTCCTTTAATTTCCTCTAAAGCTTTTTGCTCTAAAGCTAAATCAATTAATGACTTTGCGTATCTCGATGCTACTTTAATTTCTGACATTCTTTAGTTTGTTAGATGATTAGTTTTTTAGTTTGTTAGTTCTTGCTAAGCGTTATTAAAGCCTAACCAACTAGCCAACGAAAAACTAAATACTAATTTAATTTTACATCCTTCAACAAGTTACTCACTAAAGTTTCTTGTTTTTGTTTGTCATCAAATTGCTTACGCAAAACTTTCTCTGCAATATCTAAAGAAAGCTTTGCTACTTGATTCTTAACTTCATCCAAAGCAGCAGCTTTTTGATTGTTAATCTCAACCTTAGCTTTTTCAATCAACTTAGCACCCTCTTCTTGGGCTGAATTTCTAGCTTCAGCAACAATCTGATCTTTTAATTCTTTTGCTTCTTTTAAGATTGCATCACGCTCAACTCGAGCTTCTTTTAATAAAGCTTCATTTTCGCTTGATAAACGAGATATTTCTTCTCTGGCTAATTCTGCTTTGTTTAAAGCATCTTCAATTGAACGTTCACGTTCAAAAATAGCTTCTAAAATTGGCTTCCATGCAAATTTCTTTAACAAGAACAAAAGAATCAGAAATGAAACTAATGTCCAAAAAATCAGTCCGGGATTTGGTGATACTAAATCCATATCTATAAATTATTTTAAAGTTTTATAAAATCAAAAGTAGTGATATAGCCAATCGCTATATCACTACTAATTAAAAATTCCTATGCTCCTAGACTATTACCTAGTAAAGCAACAACAACACCGAATAAAGCAACACCCTCTACAAGAGCCGCTGCGATAATCATGTTAGTTTGAATTTTAGAAGCTGCTTCTGGTTGACGAGCGATACCTTCCATGGCTTTTCCACCAATTTGTCCGATACCAATACCCGCTCCGATAACAGCTAAAC
>JAHJVW010000105.1 GCA_018828585.1 Bacteroidota bacterium | reverse complement strand
CCTGTAAAAGTAGTTTTTGGCAAGCTTGGATAAATTCTGGCTTCAGCAGGAAGCTTAATGTATTCGTTATATGATTTGATGATATAAGTACGTAAATCAACATCCCCCATACTTTTTACCTGGGAATAGGTTGGACGATAGTAAGACATAAAATCTTCTAGTAATTGTCCTCTTATTTTAATTAGTTCTGTTATTAAAGACTTATTAAATTTTTGATCAATTAGTTTTTCGTCAAGTTCGTTGGCGATGAATTTCTGAAATTCTCTTTTCTGTTGAGATTGTCTACTAAAGGCATTTACCAAACTCACCTTACCATCTGCCGAAAGAACATTTGTAGTCGCATAAGAATATGCCGAAGAATAGGTAGAGCGAATGTTTTCTGGAATTTGATTCGCTTTAGCGTTTACAATCACTTCGTCTAGCAAAATTAAACTTGGTTTCATAATCACCATCTTATCACTCATGTTTTCCAAAATCAAGGTGTCATTATCATAACCAGGACAAGAAAATACTAATAAATCACCTAATTCGGCTTTGATGGTGAAATCACCTTTGTAACCCGTGTGCTTTGCTTCTCTTTGCGTTAGGTTATTAATAAAGACTAAATACAGTTTGCTACGCGTATCCGCATCATAGGCGGTACCTTTTAAAATACTTTGCGCATTTAAAAATAGCGGTGAAAGCAAAATAAGAATGATGCAAACTTTCTTCATGTACTGTAAAATTCAGTTAATATTTGCGAAATAGCAAAAACTTAACAATTTTTAACGCTTAAATGATCTTAAATCTTATAAAAAGATATTTTCATATTCATTTTCATCAAAACCAATGGTGTTCCGTTTTGGACTTTCTACCACCGGGCGTTTAATGGTACTGGTATTATCTTTCATTAATTTAATGGCAGAAGGCTGATCTGTAATTTGTTGCTTGATGGTATCATCTAAATTCCTCCATGTCATGCCTTTTCGGTTTAACACTTTTTCCCATCCAAACTGATTGCACCATTTTTCTAAATGGTCTTCATCAATTCCTAGCTTTTTGTAATCGTGAAAATTATACTCCATTTCGTGATCTTCGAAAAAAGTCTTTGCTTTTTTTACAGAGCCGCAATTGGGAATTCCAAAAATTTTAATTTCCATGACACAAATTTAAGGTTTTTAATTTTTAAGTGGAAAAATGTTAAATAAACCTGACAGCAATGCCTGCCAGACAAGCAAGTATAACGGCTTGTGGCTAAGCTTTATGAAGTAAATGCAAGGCAGGACTATCCGAAAATAGTAGTATTCGCTTCAATTTTCTATTTATTAAAATTTGTCATGGTCAGCTCTATGCCAATGGTAGCAAAGCTTTTCACCATGTTGATACTCTTGTCAATCAATGTTGGAAGTTCAGGAATTTCATCATGGTCAAAGCCACTTAAAACATAATCAACCTGACGCCCTTTAGCGAAATTATCACCTATTCCGAAACGCAGACGTGGATATTCATTTGATCCTAAAAGTCCTTCTATACTTTTTAAACCATTATGCCCAGCCGGACTTCCTTTAGGTTTAATTTTAACAGAACCAAATGGAATAGCTAGATCATCAACAACGATGAGTACGTTTTCAATAGGGATTTTTAGGTCCTGCATCCAATAAGTTACTGCTTTACCACTTAAATTCATGTAGGTAGTTGGCTTGATGAGATGCAAAGAACGCCCTTTAAAATTTATTTCGACGTAGGATGCCAACCGCATGGTAGAGAATTTGACACCGGCTTCTTTAGCCATTTCATCCAATACCATAAATCCTATGTTATGACGCGTATCTGCATATTCTTGTCCTATGTTTCCTAAACCAACTATCAGGTATTTCATTATTTTAATTTTAAAAAGGCATTCTAGCTAGTGGCGAAATATCTTGGTTAGCAAAATCTTTTTTTAAGAATTTATGATACCCAGCAATGGCAATCATGGCGGCGTTATCTGTACAATATTCAAATTTTGGAATAAAAACATTCCAACCCTTATCTTTAGCAAATTCAATTAAACCATTACGCAAACCCGAATTTGCTGAAACTCCACCAGCAATAGCAATGTCCGTTATTTGATACTCAATTGCTGCCTTTTTTAATTTATTGAGCAAAATAGAAACAATTCTTGATTGAATAGAGGCACAAATATCTTCCATGTTTTCTTTCAAAAAATCAGGATTTGCTTTTACATGATCTCTGATGAAATAAAGAATAGCAGTCTTTAACCCGCTAAAGCTAAAGTTAAGATGTGGTATTTGTGGCTCGGGAAATTGATACGCATTTGGATTTCCAGTTTTTGCGTATTTATCAATTAAGGGCCCTCCAGGATAAGGTAAGTTCAGTATTTTAGCAGTCTTATCAAAAGCCTCGCCTGCTGCATCGTCTAAAGTTTCGCCAACAATTTCCATCTCGAAGTAATCTTTTACCAAAACTATTTGAGTATGTCCGCCAGAAACTGTTAAACACAAAAAAGGAAATTTAGGAAGTGCTTTGTCACCATCTGGAATAAAATGTGCTAAAATATGCGCTTGCATATGATTTATTTCAATTATTGGAATACCATTTGCTAAAGCAAAGGACTTGGCAAAGGAAGTTCCGACTAATAAAGAACCTAACAAACCAGGACCACGTGTGAAAGCTACGGCATCTATCTGTTTTTTATCTATTTTAGCTGCGACAATTGCTTGATGAACAGCAGGAACAATATTCTGCTGATGAACTCTGGAGGCTAGTTCTGGGACTACACCACCATATTGTTCGTGAATGGTTTGGTTTGCAATAATATTTGATACAATTTTGCCATCAATACAAACGGAGGCTGAAGTTTCATCACAAGAAGATTCGATTCCAAGAACAATTGACACAAGTGTGGGTTTAAAATTTAAAAATACAAAATTATCAAAAAAGTTTTCAAAATAACGCTTTACATATTAATTGCGCTCTTATTAATTTTTGGAGGCATTATATTTTCATTACGATTTAAGTCTGTACAAACTTGGGCGGCAAAAAAAGCTGCAGCTTACCTTTCTGAAAAACTTCATACCACCATTGGCGTTCAAAGTTTATATATAGAACCCTTTAGTAAAGTGATTCTTGAAGGATTTTATGTGAAAGATTTAGATCAGGACACTTTAGTAAAGACACCAAAATTAGCGGTGGATATTACTGATTTCTCGATTTTTACTTTAGACGGTATTACATTGAGAAATATTGATTTAGAAAACGGGAAAATATATTTAAAAACATATAAAGATAGTACCAGTAACCTAGATTTTATTACAGCCTACTTTCGTACCCCAAAAGATACCACTAATATTAGCAAGCCATTTAATCTGGCTTTGAATGATGTTAATTTACATAACATCGAATTTAAATATAAGAATTACCTTCATAAAGACACTGTAATAAAAGGAGTAAACTATAATGATGTTTTGATTAAACACCTGAGTACGAATATCCAAAATATTGACATTAAGGACCATATTTTTAAAGCACAAATTAATCATTTATCTTTTCAAGAAAAAAGCGGGTTTATTCTGAAAGATCTAACTGCCAAAACCACGATAGATTCTAATCAAATTGTTTTGGAAAATTTAAGACTAACTACTCCAAATACGCAGCTTACCAATTATTTCAGTATGAAGTTTAAGGACTTCAATGACTTTAACGATTTATCAAATAAAATCATTTTAGAAGGCCACTTTAAAGATACCAAGGTTTACGCAAAAGATATCGCATTTTTTATTCCGGATCTTGCAGGCAACAACTTAAGCTTTGTTGTTAGTGGCGAAGTGAAAGGGAAAGTCAATAACTTAAAAGCTAAAGATCTTTTGGTTAAAACCGGAAAAGCAACTTATTTAAAAGGTGATTTCAAGATTAAGGGCTTACCTGAGATTAAAAATACATTCTTGGAACTCAATTTCAATCAAATTTTTACCAATAAAGCAGATATTGAATATATTATTCAACAGGCAACCGGTAAAAAACCAATCAATATACCTTCTATATTAAACAAATTTGGCAACATTAATTTCAAAGGACAGTTTATAGGTTTTGTGAATGATTTTGTGGCTTATGGCGATTTTAAAACCCGGTTAGGTCAAATAAAATCCGATGTTAATATGAAGATCTATCCAGCTTCAGGAACTTCGTCCTACTCGGGCAAAATTAATGCTATTGACTTTAACTTAGGAGATCTTATTGATCAGCCATTATTAAATCGAACAACATTTACAGCCAATATTTCTGGTAAGAATTTTAATATTGATAATTTAAGTGAGAAAATATCGGCAAAAGCCACCTATTTCGACTTTAACAACTATAGGTATAGAAATATCGACATCAATGGAACAATTAACAGACAAGTTTTTAATGGGAAGCTAAAAGTAAATGATAAAAATATCAAACTAGATTTTGACGGTAAAGCAAATCTCAATCCTCAACTCCCAGAGTTCAATTTTGCGGCGTCTGTATCAGGCGCTAACCTTCACCAATTAAATTTCACAAAAGACACCGTACAGGTTGATGCTATATTAAAAAACAATTTTACAGGGAATAGTTTAGATAATATTCAAGGAGATTTTTCATTGAAGAAAATTAGAGTTACTAATTTAGAAAAATCCTTTGTAATGGATTCGATTTATTTAGTTGCTAACGGTATTGGGAAAGAGAGAACTTTAGCTCTTACATCTGATATTGGAGATGCAAAAATAAAAGGCGAGTACGATTTAAATACACTACCATCGGCATTTAAAACTATTGTTAAGAAATATATACCTTCTTATCAAGCGACTATAGTGACTCCAAAAAATCAAAATTTTGAGTTCAATATTGATTTAAAGAATTTCGACTACATCTCTAGTATTTTTATTCCAGAATTAAAAATACCCGAAAGAGGGGCTTTTAATGGAAAGTTTGACACAAAAAATAATGTTGCTACATTAAACGGATTTGTTAAAACCTTAACCTATAAAGGATCAACTTTTAACAATATCATTTTAGATGAGAATACATCGGATAAAGCTTTGGAAGCAATTATATCTATGGATAAAGTTGAGCTTTCTAATGGTGGTATTTATGTCAAAAACATCATCATCCAAAATACTTTAAAAAACGATAGTCTTTCTTTCAACATTAAGTTATCAGATAAAGACGCAACTAACCAGCTCGATTTGTACGGTTTAGTTGAATTTGGAACAGATACTTTAGCAAAGGTGAGTTTACTTCCCTCAGACATTATTATTGATAACCAGGTTTGGAAGTTACAAGATCAAGTAAGGTTAAAATTTGGAGACAATAAAACAATTATCGAAAATTTCGAGCTTTCAAATAATCAACAGCTAATTGCCGTAAATGGTGCCATTTCAACATCCGAAAACGATGGATTGGAAGTGGTTATTCAAAATCTAGATATGACTTCCTTAAGTCAGCTTACCAAGGGTTTTGGAGTCAACCTAACCGGAAAGATGAATGGTACAGCAAGTTTATCAGCCATTCTTGGAACCCCAAATATCAAATCTGATTTTAACATAGACTCTCTCAGCTACAACGAAACAGAAATTGGTCAATTAAAAATAGCCTCAACCTACAATAATCTCACCCAAAAGATAGATGTAGATGCCATGATTTTTAAGAATGATTTGAAAACCATGGATATTAAAGGTAATGTTGATATTAAAAGTGAAACTAACAATCTTAACCTCAATCTAATTTTAGACAGAACAGAGGTGGTCATTTTTGAGCCATTTGTAAAAACTTTGGTATCCAACTTAAAAGGTCAGATTTCATCAAATTTAAAACTAACCGGAATTTTTAGACAGCCAAAAATTAATGGAGATCTTTCCTTGATTGATGCGGGGATGACGGTAAATTATTTAAAAACTGCTTATACCATTAATGATAAGGTTACTATAGATAATAGTATTATTAAGATAAATAATTTAAGAATTAAAGACGAACTAGGAAACATTGCAACTGCCAATGGAAATGTAAACTTGGTAAACCCTAACATTCCTGATATCAACATTACTATTGATGCAAATAATTTTATGGCATTAAACACCACTGGTAAAGATAACCCACTTTATTACGGAAAAGCTTTTGCTACTGGACGTTTCCGGTTTAATGGACCAACTGACGCCATGAACATCAATATTAAAGCTAAGACAGACGCGGGAACTGTATTTACTATTCCTTTAAACGGGGCTGCCACAGTAAGCTCTAATGATTTTATTATTTACGTAGCCAAAGATACCTCTCTAAATAAGGAGCCCGAGAATTTCTTTAAAGGTTTAACCATGCAGTTCGATTTAACAGTAGATGAAAATTCTACTGCAAATATTTTAACAGAAGTTGGAAATCTGAGTGGAAAAGGAAATGCAGTTTTAAATTTAAGAATCACAAGCCTAGGTGATTTTGAAATGAAAGGTGATTATGCCATTACCGAGGGTATATTTAATTTTACGGCTAATAATATTATCAATAAAACCTTTGATATAAGCAAGGGTGGAACCATCAGATGGACGGGTGATCCTGCAAATGCAGATATTAATTTGAATGCTATTTATGCCACACGAGCGACCATTGAACCTCTATATTCGGCAGCAGGAAAGACGTTAAGTGACGATAGAAAATCAGAGCGTGTTCTCGTAAATGCCGAAATGATTTTGAAGGGTTCTCTTTTGAATCCGGAAATTAACTTTGGTTTAGAGTTTCCAAACAATTCAAGAATAAAAACAGAATTACAAGGTTATTTAGATGATAAAGATAATGAAGCCCAACAAGTTATAAATCTGGTCGTTAGAAATAGTTTTAATGGAAACTCAAGTTCAGGCATAGGGCTAGATGCAAACACGATACAGGGTTCGGTTATTGAGTTAGGGGTAAGTAAATTAAACAACATCATTTCCCAATCTCTAAATATCAAAAATCTTGATTTTAACCTTCGATCGTTAAATGAAGCGGGTTTCAATGTTAATTTTTTAAAAGGAAGAATAAAGATTAGTACGAATTTTGTAAATACCCAATACTCAAATAATATATTAGGTGATAACCTCTTCACATCAGGATTTAGCAATGTTTCTTTAGACGGCCAAATTACTTATGACATCAATAAAGATGGAAGTTTTGTAGGAAAACTATTTCAACGGCCCGCAAATAAGGATATTTTTAATCTGGGTACAGATGTAAATATTATTGGTTTTGGTTTAGTATATACCCAAGAGTACGATACTTTTAATGAATTTATCCAGAAGACTTTTGGTAGAAGTAAAGCTAAAAAAGAAGAGAAAAAAGATATTCCTCAAGAACAAAAACCTAGTCCAGTAATTATTCCTGAGGAAAAGAAATCAAATTAATTTTCAGTCTTAAGTATGGTATGTCCCATACGATCTCTTTTAGTTTTCAAATAAAGCTCGTTATGGATATTTGACTCAATTTCTATTTCAACGTTTTCCACTACTTCTAAACCATATCCAATTAGACCTGCCCTTTTGGTGGGATTATTAGTCATCAATCTCATTTTCCTAACACCTAAGCTTCTCAAAATCTGGGCTCCAACACCATAATCTCTTTCATCCATTTTAAAGCCTAAGGCAAGGTTAGCGTCAACAGTGTCCATTCCGTTTTCTTGAAGGTTATACGCTTTCAATTTATTAATTAGGCCAATTCCTCTTCCTTCTTGGTTCATGTAAACTATCAATCCCTTCCCTTCTTTCTCAATCATCTCCATAGATTTATGAAGTTGTGCACCACAGTCACATCTACAAGAACCAAAAATATCTCCTGTGATACAAGAACTATGAACTCTGACTAAAATAGGTTCATTTTCTTCCCAGGTACCCTTAACTAACGCGATGTGATTTTCCTTGGTTTTTATTTGGGTAAATGCGACCATTTCAAAATCACCCCATTCCGTAGGTAATTTCACCGAAACTTCTTTCTTAATGAGTGACTCGGTTCTTAAGCGATAAGTGATCAAATCCTCGATAGAGATAATTTTCATATCCCATTCCTTAGCCATCACCATTAGCTCTGGCAATCGAGCCATCTCTCCTTGCGCATTCATAATCTCGCAAATGACCCCTGCAGGCTCGAATCCAGCTAGAACAGCTAAATCTGTAGCCGCTTCAGTATGCCCAGCTCTACGGATAACACCTCCATTTTTTGAAATCAAAGGAAATATATGACCGGGACGACCTAAGTCTTCTTCATGAATAGCAGGATCAATTAATGCTAAAATAGTTTTAGAACGGTCTGATGCAGAAATTCCAGTGGTACAACCATGGCCTATTAAATCGACCGAAACTGTAAAGTTGGTTTCAAAAGTGGCCGTGTTTTGACCTACCATTAAACCTAGATCTAGTTGATTACACCTCTTTTGACTAAGCGGAGCACAAATTAAACCCCTTCCGTGGGTGGCCATAAAATTCACTACTTCAGGTGTAGCGTTTTGGGCGGCTGTTAAAAAGTCACCTTCATTTTCACGATCTTCATCATCAACAACTATAATGATTTTTCCCGCTTTTATATCTTCAATTGCTTCTTCTATCGTGTTCAACATATGATTTACCTCTTATTGTGGTATTCCAATAACCAACATTTACTCCTCTTATATAATTTAAAAATCCTACAAAAAGAGCAACATTCATGATCAAGAAATAGTTCGCAAATTTAACCAATTTATTCACTGACTTTAGTTTACTAGTAGCATAATCCGTCAGCGGGGTGCAATAAAAAAATAGTTGCAGACATAGACTTATTTGATAAAAATTCGAGTTTTTAAACAACAAGATATTAATAAAAAAAACTGCTATCAGGAAAAAAGGTGTCATCCATCTTAAACCTTTATGCGACCAAAAACAGAAACTTTTGACGGAGAATATATTAAAAAATAAGGGAAAGAAATACACCAAATTTTGAAAATTCCCACTTGAGATCCTTAATCTTCTTTTAAACTCTACTTCTAATAAACCGTTCAATTCTTCAAAGCAAATAGACTCTTTTGAAACAATACATCTATAATTTGATTTCAAAATGGTTGCCCCGATAAAGAAATCATCCACTAAAAAATTCATAGGAATTTTTTCAAAAAGAGATTTCCTGAATGATAAGCAAGCTCCAAATGGAGCTATAGTTGTACCCCATAAAAGGCCTTCTTTATATTTTAGGGTATTCTCCCATGAAACATATTGTTTTTCTTGCAAAATGATATCTGAGGATTTTGAAGATTGATTAATGATGGTACTTCCCACTAAGCCAATGTCAGAAATTTGATAATGTTTTAGATTTTCTTTAATCGTATCCTCTCTAAAAATAATATTTGCATCTGTTAGCATAATCAATGGAAACGCAGATTCGGCTACTAATTTATTTACCCCAAAAGATTTACCTTTTCTTTCATCTGATTTTATCAGCCTCAGGTTAGGATATACTCTTTTTAAATGATTGATAATATCAATGCTTTTGTCGGTTGATCCATCAGAATAAATAATGACTTCCATTTTTTCTGTTGGATAATTTGATTTAAATATTGAATTAATCTTATCCTCAATTAAGTACTCTTCGTTATAAACTGGAATGATAATAGAGACTTGCGGCTCGAAAGGGATAAGGAAATCACTTTTTGAATGATTAAGCGATAGCACTTTTAGTAAAAGCGGATATACAACGTAACTGAAAGCTATTAAGAAAATTAATATCCAAAAAATTATTTGAATCATTGAATACGCTTCTTTTGCTTAAAAATCTTTTTATATAGATTTTTATATAAATCAACATCAAATAAAGCAGAATCAATAGTCGCTTTATAGGTCAAAAATAAACCAACTGGTGTTAAAATAATGATGGCCATCCAAGTACCAATAATAGGAGACATCGTCCCTTCTTTAACAGATTTTTCACCAATGGTACTAATGACATGATAAATCAAAAAGAAAGCAACTGACACAACCACAGGTAAACCTAAACCCCCTTTTCTAATAATTGCACCTAATGGAGCGCCGATAAAAAATAAGACTAAGCAAGAGAAAGCCAAAGTGTATTTTTTTTGTTTTTCTAAAGAATATCGCCTCATTACTTTCATAAAATCTTGAGATTGTGTTTCAGCCGATGCAATAGCTTGTTGAATCACTCTTGAATTATCTTTCGCGTTAGAGATGATCATATTTTTTTGAGATGAATTTACACCTGCAAAAACGTCTGCTTTTTTAAAGTTTAATCCCGTAAACATCTTCGCCTTCTTATAGTTAGATGTTTGATAATACATTTTGAAATAAGGTTTGACACCCTTTAATACAGTTCTTTCTAAACTATCGTTGAGACGAGCAACAGAATCTTCAGACAATCTTAATTGCCTAATATTAAGCATCATGTAATTATTCTTGAATAAATTTTCGTCCTCTCGTTTAAATTTAAAGCTAGACAGATCAAACTTTTGCTCAGTCTCTTTAAAACGTAACCTGGTAAATTCTTGTCGAGGATTATAAGTTTTTTTCCCTTGCTTCTCTTCGTATCTTACTCCATTCCTTAATTTTAAAATTAGATAATTACCATCATCTGTCTTGTACATTTCGCCTTCTTGCGCCATCAGAACATTGGTGTTACCCATTCCGTTAGACTGGTCATAAATTACAATGTCTTTTAGTAATTGTCCGTCATTCTCCTTTTTCTCAACCCTAATGGAATATCCAGGAATACTATTGTTAAAAACCCCCTCCTTGATTAAAAAGGCTGCCTTTTGCTCTCTAACATCATATAAAAGAGCCCCCATTTTTAAATTAGCGACAGGCAACATATAATCGGAAAACAGAAATGCAGCTATTCCTAAAAAGCTAATTAAAATAAACAAAGGAGCCATCGCTTTTTGCAAAGAAACACCAGCAGATTTAATAGCTACCAATTCATAATTTTCTCCCAAATTTCCAAAAGTCATGATAGAAGAAAGTAATATGGCCAAAGGGAGAGACATCGCTACATTTGTTGCCGCAGCATACATCAGCAGTTGTAAAATCACATACCACTCAAATCCTTTGCCGATTAAATCATCAATATATTTAAATAAGAAAAGCATCAACAGTAAGAACATCACAATAAAAAAAGTGACGATAAACGGTCTAATGAACGCTTTAAATATCAAAAGATGGATTTTTTTCACTCCGCGAAATTAGAAAAAATCAAGCTCCAATCACCCCTAAAAGACCTTCAATTTGAATATTCCAAATTGCTTGTCGTTCTTTTAAGTTTTCTTCGATGGCAAAATCAGTAACTACTAATGCAACATCATTTGTTAATTCGTCTTTAACGATTTCCATTTCGAAAAAAGTATAGGGCTCATCATCAACCCAATGAAATTTTACGCTCCTATTCTCTTTAAATGATAAAAGTTTGGCTTTTTGTTCTTCACCATCATCCCAGATGAAAGTGTAAACATGGTCCTTAACGCGAACATCATCAGAGAACCACTCTGCTAAACCGTTAGGTTCGCTGATGAAGCTATAAAGTATCTTGGAAGAAGATTTGATTTCGTATTCTAATGTAAATTTTACTTTTTCAGCCATTTTTAAGTTTATAAGACAAATGCAAAAATCAGTCTAAATATTTTTTTCACATTCTTTTTCTAAAGGAAAGTAATTTCGTCTATATTTGCAACTTGAATTTTTAACCATTGCATGGCGGGGTAGCTCAGATGGTTAGAGCGCAGGATTCATAACCCTGAGGTCGGCAGTTCGATCCTGCTCCCCGCTACTTTAAAGCTTCTTTTTTAGGGAGCTTTTTTTAATTTGAGCATATTATTATTAATATCTCTAAAAAAATAATTCCTTATATGGATAATAATTCAGCTGTTCCTGTCTATTTTTGTATTCCAGACCTTACCGGGTTTACGAAATTTATCACTTCTACAGATGCTGAATTCTCTCAAAAAGTAATTCCTAATATTTTAAATAAGATCATTTCATCAAATAATTTAGAGATGAACGTTGCTGAAATTGAGGGAGACGCTATATTTTTTTATCGTACTGGGCGTTTACCTGCCATCAGCAAGGTGGCTAAACAATGTAAAGCAATTATTGACAGTTTCTTCCAAGTGATTGAATCCTATAAAAAAACGGATCCTGAAAACTATGAGAAATATCTTTCTCACAACGAGTTGGGAATTAAAATCATCATCCATTTCGGACACATTACTAGAACAAAAATTAAAGGACGTACTAAACTATTTGGTGAGGATGTAATTCTAGTTCATAAGCTATTGAAGAATACCATTAAAGAACCTAATTATATTCTATTAACGGATAAGTACCTTGAAACACTTAAGGATAAAAAAGTAGTTTCTAAATGGTTTAACTGGAAAAATCTTAAAAGAGGCGCTGATAAATATGAGCATTTTGGAGTCACCAAGTATTCTTATATTGCTATAGGTGATTGTGAAAATATCAATAAGAAAGAACCATTATTACCAAAAAACTAATCGCACAAACGATCAATCCGATCATAAATATATTATAAGACCACTTCAAAAGCTTGTATTTCCTAACTAAAACACTTCCTAAGTGATAAATATCTACTGTCATGCTATCATATAACTCTTCTTTCTGATCTTTTAATACCCGAATGTGATCCACAAATTCTTTGAGTTGAAGTTGTGCGAAGTTCCCGAAAAAAAGAATACTACTATTTTTATTATCTAACTCGAATTTTTGTTTGGTGGTAATGTTTGGTCTTGCAGATATGATAGCAAAAGTAACAGAAACCAAACTGCTGATTACCAAAAATGCCATAGGAAAAACAAACCTCACATGCTGAAAAGTACCAATCTCGGCAAATGTATAACCAGAACCAAATAGGGTAATGATTACCGAAACCACAATGGTATTGATACTAATCATGATATTCGCTTTTTGATCAGCCATGGAGCTTAAATTCATGTGATAACCATATACAGACCTGTAAAGGGTTTCAATCCCTCTACCTTCCTTATTGGTTTTTGCTTTTACACCATCTTCCTTCAGCTGTAGCTTATACTGGTCACTTTTTAATTTTTCTATAGACTGGCGCAGTTTTTTAATATTCTTTTCTCTGGAAGGCCCATAGGTAGAAACTGCCGCTGTGGTTTTAAATTTTTTACCAATTAAAAAATCTAATTGCAATTGGGCCCATTCTAAATCTGAATAAGTTTTATCATTAATCTTCTCCCACTCACATCTTAAAAGCTCTGCCCGTTGCGTAAATTTCTTTTTGCCAATATTTATGAAATCAGCGTCATGCAAAATCTCTTCCGACAAATCGTGATGTTCTCCACCAAATTTAGTGCTTAAAATAAGCCTTTCGATATGTTTTAATCTGCTTTCGGTTAAAGTTTTAGCTAAATATTTTCGAGCTATTTTAACACTTTCCTCTTCATGAGTGACATGATTGTTAATGTACCCCGTATCATGAAACCATGCTGCAATAATTAAGTCTTCTTTGTCTTCATCCTTTAAATCATATTCCAAAGAAATTTCCTCCACTGCTTTCACTGTTTGTTCAGTATGAATGAAATTATGATAAACCAAATTTTCAGGTAATTCTACCTTGAAAAGATTGAAAACGTAATTTGAAATATCTTCTATTTGATGAGAACTTTTCATAATTTAAGTCTTATTTAAAAATGGAGTATCTGTGGTATAACATTTGATTCCTAAATTTTATACACAAATATAAATCCAAAAATGTATAAAATAGTACTAAGTTTTTTCAGTTTATTTCTTTGCGCTTGTTTAGGTCAAGGTAAGTCTCCAAATAACAAACCTAAGGTTGCAGAAGAAATTACTAAAGAAAATTATGAGATTATTGAAGTACCTAAAGCCCTTAAAGAAATTTCAGGTATCACTTTTATCAATGATAGTGTGGTTGCTGCCATAGAAGATGAACATGGATTACTCTATTTTTTTAACATCAACAGGAAGGAGATTTTAAGAAAATTCGAATTTGCTAAAGATGGGGACTATGAAGATTTGGTAAGAGTAGGTGATAAAATATTTGTTGTAGAAAGCAATGGGACCATTTTCGAAATTACTGATTTCGATTCTGTCAATCCTAAAGTTGAAAAGTATAAAACACCACTGGATAAGAAAAACAATATAGAAAGCATTGCATACAATGCAGCAAATCAATCTCTTTTATTGGCTGTTAAAGATCACAACTTAAATAAGGACAACAAAGATAATGTGGAGAAAGACATCTATCAATTTTCTTTAAAATCAAAGAAGTTAGATAAGCATCCATTTTATCAAATCAAAATAAAAGATATTGAAGACAGCTATAAAGGAAGTCCTTTAGAAGAAGAGTCTAAAAAATTCTTGAAGGCTTTAGGCAACAAAAATCTAACTGAAGTCATCAAACCATCCGCTATGGCCTATCATCCGCTATCAGGAAACTTATATGTGTTATCTTCAATCAATCATATTATTGTAGTTTTAGATCAACAAGGTAAATTTTTAAAAGTTATACCTTTTATTGGGAAAGAATTTAGACAGCCTGAGGGTATAAGCTTTAACTCAAAAGGAGAATTATATGTCTCTAACGAAGGAAGAAATGTTATCGGTAATATTATTAAAATTAAAGAATTAGATGTCAAATAAACCTAATCAACGCTACATTGGATTATTTATAATATTTTTTTGTTTCAATGCTTGCACTTCCTATAAACCGTTTTTTGCCAAAAGCGAAAAAGACTGGCAAAAGGCAAACAATCCCGATTCTTTAAAATTAGACTATACTGTATTCCTCATTGGAGATGCAGGTAAACCTTCCCTAACTGAACAGGAACCTACTTTAAAGTTGATGGAATCGCAAATGTATAAAACAGATACATTAGTAAAAGATTCAAGAGACACCATTATCCAAAAATTATCTAGTCCTAAAGATGCTGTCATTTTTATGGGAGATAATATTTATGAATATGGAATGCCTGAGCCTGGCGCATTTGACCGAAAGCTAAAGGAGCAATACATTACTGAGCAAATGAAGGTGGTGAAAGACTTTAAGGGCAAAAGAATATTTATCCCTGGTAATCACGATTGGCGCAAGAGCCGTCCGGGTGGTTTAGCTACTTTAAAAAGAGAAGAAGATTTCGTTGAAAATTACTTAGATAGTGCTGATGTATTTTTACCTAGTAATGGTTGCGCAGGACCAGTAGAAGTACAAATGAATGGCAACTTGGTCATTATTGCCATAGATAGCGAATGGTGGTTAACAAAATTCAGTCGTTCTGATAGATACGAACAAGGATGTAGTGTAGAAACAGATGATCAGTTAATTGCTCGGATAAAGGATATTTTATTAAGAAATAAAGATAAAAATATTGTTTTCACAGAACATCATCCTTTATTTTCAAACGGAAAACATGGTGGATATTTTACCCTCATTGATTATTTTTTTCCATTAACACTCGTTCGTGATAACCTCTATATTCCTTTGCCAGTAATTGGTTCAGTATATCCATTATTACGACAATATGGCTTATCCCGTGAAGACATTTCAAATAAAAAGTATCAGGAGCTAAAAAATAGGTTATTAACACTTTTTGCAGATCAAAAAAATCTGGTCATTGCATCCGGACACGAACATGCACTTCAATTAACGAAGTACAAAAATATTTATCAGGTAATTAGTGGTGCAGGTAGTAAAAGAAGTGCACTAACCACTGGAAACGGTGCGCTTTTTGGGCATGGTACCAAAGGCTTTGCCCGTTTAAATTATTATAAAAACGGCCAATGTTGGGTCGAGTTTTGGGAGCCAGTAGGTGATGGTAGCAAGGGGAAATTAGTCTATCGTTCACCATTATATTCATTACCTGCTAGCAAGAAAGACATCATCGCCGAAAAAGAAATTAATTATAGCGACTCTGTAAAAGTAATGGCTGTTGGAGAGCGGTATAAAGCATCATCATTTAAAAGGGCTATTTTTGGAGAGCATTACCGCTCCGTTTGGGCATCGCCTATTGAGATTCCTTATTTAGATCTTACCAAATTTGCTGGCGGTTTAACGCCCTTACAGTTGGGTGGTGGACATCAAACTAAATCCTTACGTTTAGAGGGAAAAGATAAAATCCAATATCAATTTAGAACAATCGATAAAGATCCTTCTTCTTTATTGCCCGAGGGCTTACGCTTAACCTTCGCAGATCAAGTAGCTCAAGACCAAATTTCTTCTGCACATCCATTTGGTGCTTTAATAGTGCCCGACTTAGCTAGTGCAATAGGAGTTTACCATACCAATCCACAAGTGGTGTATATGCCTTACTCGCGTTTGTTGGGTCCGTATTTACAAGATATTGGAGGAAGGGCTGGTATTATAGAAATCAGAGCTGATGAAGATCTTTCGCAGTTTAAAGATTTTGGATACACCAAAAATGCGGTGGGAACAGAGACCATGTATGATAAACTGAAAGAAGACAATGATAACTCAGTAGATCAAAAAAGCTTTTTAAAAGCTCGTTTATTTGATATGCTTATTGGCGATTGGGACAGGCATGAAGATCAGTGGCGCTGGGCCGAGTTTAAGAAAAAAGGGAAAGGAATACTTTTTAGACCCATCCCAAGAGACCGAGACCAGGTGTTTACTAAGTTTGATGGAATTATCCCGGGCTTAATAAAATCGATTTTACCAGATATCCAAAATTTCGATTACCATATTAAAAGTCCTGCCGATCTTTCCATTGCAGCAAGAAATCTAGATCGAAACTTATTAAACCAACTCTCTTACCAAGATTGGATGGCAGTAACCGATTCGATAAAAGTGCGATTAACCGATGCAGTGATTGAAAAATCATTAAAAAAAATACCTCCAACTGCTTATGACCTCACTGGAAAAGAGATCATTGCCAAATTGAAATCACGAAGAGACGAGCTGACAAAAACAGCTGACCAATATTATAAAGTCTTAGCAAAGGAAGTCACTATTTCAGGTTCTGATAAATACGAGTACGTTGAAATCAATAGAGAAAAAGATAGTACAGATGTTAAAATGTACAAAACAAAAAAGGATGGAGAAATTGATAAAATCATTTATTCACGGGTGTTTGCTAATGATTTAACACACGAACTTAATTTCTATCTACTTGATAATAATGATAGCTTAGTGATTAAAGGTTCATCCACTCGTCCTATTAAAATAAGAGTAGTAGGCGGAAAAGGAAAAGATTATTTGGCGGATGAAGCTGGAAATGGACGAACCATTTTTTATGATACACCTGGGACTAAGACAAAAGATGGTGGTAAAACTAAAATTGTATTATCAAAAGGCGATTGGGTTAACGAATATTTACCAAATAATTTCATCTACGACAAAAGAGGACTCTCTCCCAATATTGACTATAAAAACTCTGGCGATGGTGTTTTATTGGGTTTATCTTACCATGTAAAACATTATGGTTTTAGAAAGGATCCTTATAGCTACGAGCAAAAGATATCGGTTTTACACTCTTTGAAAACTGCTGCCTTATTTGCAAAATATAAAGGCACTTTCTATTCATTATTTGCCCATAAATATGATTTGGTATTAGCTGCAAAGTATGATGGTGCTGCCTTTGATTATAACTATTATGGCTTGGGAAATAGCACTCCTAATGTGGGTGATGACGTTAATTTCTATCGTGTAAAATCAACCTCAATTAGCACTAATGCCTACCTACAATATCATGTTACAGACGATGTTAAATTTGGGATTGGTCCTGGTTTTGATTATATGAAGATATTGGATCGCTCAGAAGCAAATTATTTGGGTTCTCGAAATATTACCAATATAGATCCCGAAAAATTCATCACCTTAAAATCTTATCTTAATCTTGCTTTTGTAGATAATAAAATAAATCCTAAAACTGGATTTAAGTGGGATAATGAAGTCGGCTTTTATTCAGAGTTAAATGGAAAGAAAGATCAACATTTACGATTGAGCAGTATAGCAACACTTTATGGCACACCAAATATTTCGTTTCCGGTAACATTTGCTTTGAGAATTGGCGCACAAACCAATATTGGGGATTATAAATTTTATCAGGCAAACACCATTGGAAATAACACGTATTTAAGAGGTTTTAGAAGCCAACGCTTCTCGGGTAGAACAGCTTATTTTGCCAATTCAGATTTCAGATTTAAAGTCTCGAGTTTTAGAAATTATATCTTCACTGGTGATTTTGGAGTTTATGGTTTTTATGATATTGCAAAAATTAGAAGTAATCTACCTGAGGGTAAAGAGTGGCATCAGGGCTATGGACCTGGAATATGGATAAACTTTTATGATAAGATATTGCTCTCTTTAGGATATGGTTTTTCTAATGAAAGCAGGGTTTTTTCTTTCAGTACAGGTTTTAGATTTTGATATTTTCAATTAATAGCTAAAATTAATTATTGTTTGCTAAATTGGTCACTCATAAAATGGAGTTTAGCAAAGAGAAATTTGAGATCATAGGATCAAATCAATTACCAATTGTCGGGGACATTACTTATGGTAATTGTTACCCTGATTTTGTGGTAGTTTTTGTCCATGGATACAAAGGATTTAAAGACTGGGGGACTCATCATTTGGTAGCCAATTTTTTTGCGTCAAAGGGCATCTACTTTCTAAAATTCAATTTTTCCCATTCGGGTGTGAAACCAGATGATTTAACGGATATTAAAAATCTTGAGCTCTTTTCTAAAAATACACCCTCCAAAGAACTCTATGATTTAGATAAAGTCATCAGCTTTACCAAGAAAAAGTTTCCTCACCTAAAAATTATTTTAATAGGACATAGCCGAGGTGGGGCGCTAAGTATTTTACAAGCCTCTAAAGATAACCGCGTAGAAAAACTAATTACTTGGGCAGCTATTGGCGATTTTCGTGATCTTTGGAAAAGAGAAGATGAAGTGGAATGGCGAAAAAATGGTGTTAATTATACTTTGAACGGCAGAACAAAAGAACAAATGCCTTTAGATATTTCATTATTGGATGATGTTTTAATCCATGAAAAAAAGTTTAATTTACAAGATGCTGCTAAAAGAATTTTAAAACCCTGGCTCATCGTTCAGGGCACTGCCGATCCTGCAGTGAAAACCAAAGTCGCTCAAGAATACCATCAAGACCAACCTCAAACCTCCGAACTTTTGTTAATAGAAAATGGCGATCATGTTTTTGGGGCTTCACACCCTTATCACAAAGAAAACTTACCTCCTGATTTAGAAAAAGTTTGCTGGGCTTGCGCCGGGTTTATCTTTGATGATAATTGAGAAAATCTAAAATCGTAATTCGTCAATGGGAAATTAATTCTCTTTCTCCACCCAATTCCCGTCTTCTTTCATAATATCAATCATCTCGTTCAGCGCATGATCAGAGCTTACGTTTTTCTTCACCACTTCTTTCCCTCGGTATAAGGTAATTTTACCTGGACCAGTTCCTACATAACCATAATCCGCATCTGCCATTTCCCCCGGACCATTGACTATGCAACCCATAATCCCAATTTTTATCCCCTTTAAATGATCAGTTCTACTACGAATCATCTGGGTCGTTTCTTGTAAATCAAACAAAGTGCGCCCACAGCTTGGACAAGAAATGTATTCTGTTTTAGAAATTCGGGAACGTGTGGCCTGCAAAATCCCGAAAGATGTAGACACCCTAAATTTGGTAGAAACCTGAGGGGCATCTATCCAAACACCATCTCCAAAACCATCCAATAACAAAGCGCCTAAATCCGTAGCGGCATACAATTGTGCTTTCAGTTCTTTTTGATCCTGAGCTGTTGAATCCTCAAAATGATAAGATCTTTTAATAATCACTGGTGTATCAATCCCAGCATTCATCAGTTTAAAAAAGAAAGCTCTTTGATCCATCATGCCATATTCGGCATCCGTTTCTAACACAAAAACTAAAGTGTTATCAAAAGGAATAGCTTTAAAGTCATCTCCATCTAAATCAGCATTCGAAACACAAACTAGGTTCAAATGAGCATCCCTTTGGCTTGCGCCGATGTATGCTTTTAAAGTAAATAAAGGATGGCAGTTAGTCCTATTCAGTAAAGTCACCCAAGTTGCATGGTTATACAATTGCTTCAAGTTTCCAGGGAAATTGAAAGAAGGTAATTGATCACCTAAATAAGCGAAATCAATAGATTGATCGCCCATGTTATACTTATCCAAAATCGGTGAATAAATATATCCGGCTGCAACCAGAATATTCGCATCTTTTAAATTCTGATTGGATAAATCTAAAATCACTCTTGGCACCTGATGCCCGCCAATAAAAGTATTCAGCTCGGCCGAAGCTCTTTTATTATAAGCATAGGGTGAATAATCCGCTGGTAAATCAAAATCCGGAATTTCTATATTTTCTTCAACTACTTGTGTTCTCTTCTCGTAACGTTGCGCCAAAGCCTGCGCTACCGGGATTTCATATTCAGGTTCTTCCGTTAGCGACACACGAATGGTATCCCCCAAGCCATCTTCTAATAAAGTCCCAATTCCTACTGCCGATTTAATTCGACCATCTTCCCCATCACCTGCTTCGGTGACACCTAAATGCAAAGGATAATTCATCCCTTCTGCCACCATGGTTTTCACCAATAAACGGTAAGCTTGCACCATCACCTGTGGATTGCTCGACTTCATCGAAATCACCAGCTCGTGATAATCCATTCCATGGCAAATACGGATAAACTCCATCGCCGATTCTACCATCCCTTTCGGCGTATCACCATACCAGCTCATAATCCGATCAGATAACGAACCATGATTGGTGCCAATCCGCATCGCTGTTCCGTGGGCTTTACAAATCTCTACCAGCGGAGCAAACTTTTTCTTGATCCTCGCCAGCTCTACCTCATAAGCTTCGGGTGTATAATTGATTTCTTCAAACTTCTTTTTATCGGCATAATTCCCTGGATTCACCCGCACCTTTTCCACAATTTTTGCCGCCAATTCTGCTGCATTGGGCGTAAAATGGATATCTGCTACCAAAGGTGCATGATAACCACGGGCTTCCAAACCCTTCTTAATCTCCGCCAAATTTTGCGCCTCTTTCATGCTCGGAGCCGTAATCCGCACATACTCACAGCCCGCATCAATCATCCGGATGCTCTGCTCAATCGAAGCTTCCGTATCCATGGTGAATGCCGTCGTCATACTTTGAATACGAATCGGCTGTTCTCCTCCCATCGGAATAGCACCAATAGGTACCTCCCGAGTTTTGAATCTTGAATATTGGGTAATTGAATTACAGTAATCTCCTTTTAAAGCTTTGCTCACTTCGGCCTCCATGTAAATGATATTTTCCCCAAAAATACAGGTTTTATCTTAAATAGTTTTGATGGAAAATTGTTTTACAAAAGAGAATTTGAATTTCTGTGACATTTAGAACGCCAAATTGCTTTTCGCATACTAAAATCATTTAACAACATATATTTATTGATAATCAATAAATATATGTTGTTAAATAGAAATTTTTATCTTATGTTTGTCTTGTTAAATTAAAAAGTATGAACACAAAACTCATTTTATCATTTTTAAGAATAGCAACTAGCTTCCTATTCTATTTTTTAATTGTAGTTATCTTCTTTGTTCTTGCAAAAGATGTTTACGATTTGTATTCTGAAAAATCTGACTATGTTAAGATAGATCAAAATGCTTATTATAAAGATTTAAGTGCATCAAAATCAATTGATCTTTACTCAACAGATAACAAAATACAATATCAAAAAGTAACAGACTTATTCACAATAAATGCAGAGGCACACTCATCTTTAAGTTTTTATTATATGCTTGCCACTTTAGTATTTTTATTTTATGGATTAATTTTATTGTGGAATTTCAAAAAACTTTTTGAAGGTATAAACATGCAACAGCCTTTTAAATCAGACCTGATCAAAAGATTGAATTTATTGGCGATCATCTTCATTTTATCTGATGTATTTGGATTAATTCATTACTTTATTATAAATGCGTTAATTCAACATTCACTTGAAATTCCGAAACTTAGATTGTTAACTAATTTGGGTGATGGAATCATTACAGGCTTAATAATTTTAGTTATTGCCATGGTTTATCAAAGAGGCGTAGAAATAGAAGAAGAAAATAGCTTAACCGTATAATTATGCCCATTATCGTGAATTTAGATGTCATGATGGCGAGAAGAAAAATCTCTTTATCAGACCTTGCAGAGAAAGTAGAAATTACACAGGCAAACCTCTCTATCTTAAAAACAGGAAAAGCCAAAGCTATTCGTTTCTCTACCTTGGAAAAGATTTGCGAAATTCTGGAATGCCAACCAGCAGATATTTTAGAGTTTAGACCTTATTTATACTAAAAACTATTAACTGATGTCTAATAAATGACAAAGCACACAATCTTTCTTATATTCGTTTTACATCATTAAAATAAAAACATATGATCTCATCAAAATCGCTACTGACTGTTATAGGGCTCGCTTTTATAGGGCTAGGCGTACAAGCGCAAGACTTGACGATGCCGCCCGAAATACAAGCGGCATTTAAAAAAAATACCCGTGAATCATCAGGCAAACCAGGCAAAAACTATTGGCAAAACCATGCGCACTATGATATTTCAATCAAAGTATCTCCACCAGACCGCACCATATCGGGAGTTGAACACATCACCTATTTTAACAATAGTCCAGATCAATTAGACAGCTTAAACATGAAGTTGATTGTGAATGTTCACCGTAATGGCAGAAGAGGGCAAACGCCCGACCCAACATTGGGCATCATGGTTGACCAGATTAAGGTAAATGGTGCCATGGCAAGTTGGGATAATAGCCAAGCGACTACCACCAATTATATGTTTCCGTTGAAACGCTCTTTGATGCCACATGATTCGGTTCAATTGGATATCAACTGGCATTACTTGTTGAGCAAATCTCCGGGACGTGATGGGGTGATAGATTCTACCACTTTTTTTCTAGCCTATTTTTACCCAAGGGTATCCGTTTATGACGATTACCGTGGATGGGATACGCAACCACACACTGGAGGTTTAGAGTTTTATAATGATTTTAACGATTATCAACTACAGGTGACTGTTCCTAAAAACTTTGTGGTTTGGGCAACGGGCGATTTAAAAAACCCAAATGAGGTTTTGCAGCCTGCTTTTGCTAAAAAACTGCAGGCTTCTTTGAAAAGCGATTCTACGATACATATTGTGACGCAGCAGGATTTAAATGCGAAAAATATTACCACACAAAACAATACCAATACTTGGACTTTTACAGCAAAAAACATTACTGATGTCACCACTGCAATTAGTGACGCTTACGTTTGGGATGGAGCCAGTGTTTTGGTAGACAACGTAAAAAATCGTCGGACTAGCGTACAAGCAGCATTTCCAGATAGTTCTGCAGATTTTCATCATTCGGTACAGTTTAGCCGATATGCTTTAGGATGGTTCTCTCACAATTGGCCGGGCATAGCTTATCCTTTTTCTAAAAGTACTGCCGTACAGGGTTATGCCGATATGGAGTACCCAATGATGGTGAACGATAGTCATGAAAAAGATTTAGGTTTCGCTCAATTGGTACAAGACCATGAGCAAGCGCATACTTATTTTCCATTTTATATGGGAATTAACGAAAGTCGCTATGCTTTTATGGATGAAGGCTGGGCCACCACTTTAGAGTATTTAATTGGTATTCAGGAAAAAGGGAAGGCAGCTGCCGATGAATTTTATAGACAGTTTAGGGTAAATCGTTGGATCAATGGGCCGCATGAAAAAGAGGAAGCCATCATTACCCCTTCGCCAGAGGTGAAGTTTGGCAGTGGTAATAATTCTTATGGCAAACCTTCTTTAAGTTATTTGGCACTAAAAGATTATTTAGGTGATGATTTATTTAAAAAAGCTTTACATACTTATATGGCTAACTGGAATAGTAAACATCCAATGCCTTGGGATTATTTTAATTCGATGAAAAGCGGATCGGGTAAAAATCTTAACTGGTTCTTTTACAATTGGTTCTTCACTCCTTCTTATATCGATTTAAATTTAGAAGATGTAGACCATTCAGGCAAAACCTATGAACTGGAGATCAAAAATGTGGGTGGTTTTGCAGTTCCATTTGATGTGGTTGCAAATTATACCGATGGCACCACCCAAAGTTTCCATCAAACGCCTGCCGTTTGGGAAAAAAATCAAAAAGAAACTTCTGTAAAAATCAATCTTTCTAAAGAAGTGAAAAGTATCACTTTAGATGGTGGTATTTTTATGGATGCTGATCTAAAAAATAATACCTGGACCAATCAATAAGCATGAAAAAGATTGAAGCCTATCCTAATATCGAGACGGCGATGCGAACACTTGACAATGGCGGCAGGTTTTATAACCTGCTCGCCAAAGCCAATAACAAAGTCATCACTCAGGCAGAGCTGGGTAAGGTAGCAGGGCTTTTTAACGATAAACAAAAGATGATGCTTTACTTGGAGCTGGCGATTCGTAACTTATCTCCCGGAATGAAGTCTATTTTGCTTAGCAAATTAACGCCCGAGTTGCTACAGAACTATGAAAAATATAGGCCCCAATATCTGCTTCCCTCAGCAGCAGAACAAAATGGTGTTTTGGGGAATAATGTGATCCTTAAGGGTATTCCAAAACTAACCGATGCTAAAACGGAACTAAGTGGCTTTGTAATGGTACCGATTATGGCAGGTAAAACCATGACGATGGTCATGATTCCAATCATGGATAAATATGAGGTATATGAACTAAGGGATGAACATAACGGAGAGCAATTCTTTATTGCCCATGCAAAGGGAGAACAAAAATTACCTGAGCAACACCTCACCATTGCTGGATTGATCAAAGAATTAAAACCCAATAAAAAAGGAGATCAACCCTCGAAAAAATTCCTAGAAGCAATTTACTATTTGGAAGGATGATATTTAAGTCTTATCAATCTAACATGACTTAATTTTTTAAGACCGATTTTTTATTGATAGTTAGTTTTTACACCGATATGATTTTTCATACTCATTCTATGAAATCAATCAATTTCTTGGCATGTTTTCTGTTTGTTTAATCGTATAAACCAAAGATTACAAGATGAAAACTAAAAGAATATCCGATAAAGTAGAAAAAGCATTAAATGATCAAATGACACGTGAAGCCTATCAGGCACAGGTTTATTTATCTTATGCCTCTTGGGCAGAATGTAATAGTTACGCTGGTATAGCTACTTTTTTATACAAACATGCACATGAAGAACGCGAACACATGTTTAAGTTTATCAAGTACATTAATGACAGAGGTGGAAAAACAAAAATAGAAGCCATTAAAGCACCACCTGCCGACCCTAAGGATATGGAAGAATGTTTAAAAAATGTATTGAAGCATGAAATTGATAATTCAGCCGCTATTGATGCCATTGTAAATTTAGCACATGAAGAAAAAGATTGGGCTACTTTCAATTTCGGACAATGGTTTGTGAAAGAACAGATTGAAGAAGAATCTTTAGCTAATGATCTTTTAGACAAATTTAGTTTAGCCTCAAAAGTAGTTGGTAACAACGCTAATCTTTATGAAATGGATAAAGATCTAAGTAGTGCCCCCCAAGGAGCTACCATCCCACAAGAAGAAAAATTCTAAGAAATACTTAACTATAGCAAAAAAAGAGGATTTTCATCCTCTTTTTTTTGTTTGGTAAGTTTTACATTAAGCGCTCTTTAATCACTAATGTATTAGCCATTTTATCGTGTAGGGTTTGTTGCTTTTTGTTCAGAAACAAATAAAAATAGCCAAAGAAAAGGGTGAGGGTACTGAGGACCTTACCAAGGTTTCTTAGGAAGACCTCCTGTAAGCTGGGTTTTAAACCCTGCATATTGGTGACTTTGATATTCATTAATCCTTTACCGATGGTCGCTTGACGGTGATACTCCATATATAGGTGATAGAAAAACTTAAAAAAAGGCATCAGTAATAAGCCAGAGCCAATGGTAATTAAAGTTTTAGTCTGATTGTTTAAGAACATGACGATCAGTAACTCCACAATGGCCATCATACCAAAAATCACAAACCAATCAATGGCATCTGCCAGCATTCGTAAATCGAAACCAGCGAAATATTGGGGTTCGGTAAATTGTTGGTTAAAATGAAGAAGCTCACGAATTTCAGCAAATTCGTGAGCTTCTTTATAATCGTCCATTCCTGGTTTACGAAGGAAGGAATCAGGTTGAATTTTTTGTTCTTTAAGATCAGCTAAAGTAAAAGGCCCTGCTGGTTTCCCTTTAATAACTAAGGTATAAATGGCATTTTCCATTAATACCTTTTGACCTTAATATCGCTTAATCCACCTTTAAAACTAATATTGATTTTTTTAGCAGAAGAGTTATAGTTTGAGGTTTCGTAATTGCCATCCCCTTTATCTATAAAATCTTCAAAGCTTTTAGAGGATAAACCTGTAGCTGTTTTAATTCGGCAACCTACACCTGTTGGTATCTCAATGGTCACGTCTGCTATACCAGTCTCGGCCGTTAAATTCACTAATTGGGATAAATCACCTAAGCGAATATCAAACTCCGCAGCTCCTCCTTTTATATTGATGTTTTGCATTTTGAAAACACTTAAGTCAAAATCAGCTTTTCCAGCGCCCATTGTTAGGTTTAAGTCCCATGTAGGCAAAGGATTTAAAGACATGGTGATGTCATTGCTTTCATCGCTATCAAAATGCATTGTTTTAGCGCTTTTAGCAATAAAATTTACAGTGGTCGTACGATCTACCTTTTCCGTCCTCAGCACATAAAATGGGCGCCTATTGCCTCTAGTGTTTGCAGTAAATAGTGAGGATGTTCCGCTGTTTAAAATGTATTTTGCTGCACCACCCTTAATATTTAAAACGGCATGATTGGTGCCGTCTTCGAAGGCTTCTTGGTAATTTACTGTACTATCTGTATTGTTATTATTATCGCCATCCCTGTTACCCCAACCATCTTTAACGCCATCAGAAAAGCCAAAATCCCAATGGTCATGTTCCTGACCTTTTTGTAATCCTTTAAAGGTCAATAAACCCAAAGTAAGTACGGTAATGATGACCGTAACTAAAACGCCAATTTTTGAATTACTTCGTGAAAACAGGATGTTTACTCCCATTAAAATTAAGATAACCGGCCAGAAACGCCATACATAATGCCAGCTAAAATCTATAACTCCGAAGTTTTCTAAAAGAAATATCCCTCCAACAAAGACAAAGAGAATTCCCCAAAATATTTTATCGCTTTTCATGATTTAATCTTTTTTAATTTCTTGTTCTTGATGATCAGTTGATTCTTGTTCTTTTTCTTCTTTTGGTGTCGAATCTTCAGACTTTTGTTTAAAATCTTTAGCGTTAAAATCCCTGCTTTCAGCCTCCTTTTTACCCTTAAAAAGAATACTTAAGCCAATAACTACAAAAACTAAAGGCCATAACTTTCCTAAATTAAACCAATAAGGAATGATTCCGAACTCATTTAATAAAAAGTAAGTCCCCACAGCAATTAATCCCATACCTGCGATTGCCGTAATGTTGGTGTTTTTTTTGGATTTAAATGTAGACCCGAAATTATCTGAAGGTGCTTTACTAGGATCTACTGTATAATCCGTGTAAGTAAATGGATTATGTATTTCTTGAGGAACAGCTATCCAAAGGATAATATATATCCATAAACCTCCTCCGCCAAAAAATGCTGCTAAAGCAAAAGCTACCCTCACCCAAGTTACCTCTAATTGAAAATACTTTGCTAAACCTGACGCAACACCAGCAACCATCTTATCCTGGGTGTCTCTTGTTAATTTCTTTTCCATTTTTTATTTTCCTTTCCTTTCTAAATTTGTCCGTGAAGTGGCCTGATCATGATTTCTTCCACATTTGCACCTACACTCATTTTCATTACATTTTCAATAGCTAAGGCCACATCTTCCGGTTGTATAAATTCGTCAGGGTTAATGCTGGTTCCTTCCCACGAACTGGTGAGGGTCGATCCCGGCAAAATGGCGGTAACTTTTACATCATGTGCCATCATTTCCTTTCTCATTATATGGTTTAGACTGAGTAAAGCAGATTTAGTTACACAATAAGAACCAGCATTTGCAATTGTATCTTTACTGGCCACAGAACAGATGTTAAAAATAGATCCTTTTCTACGTTCTTTCATTCCTGGACCTAGTTTTTTGTATAGAAAATACGCTGCATAAACATTGGTTCTCATGTGATCATCAAGCGCATCAAAGCTTTCATCTAAAATAAAAGATGGCTTAAATACACCAACATTGTTCACCAAAATATCTACTGTACCCATTTGCTCCATGGCAAAATCGGCGAAAGCCAAAACCTCAGCTTCCACGCTGCAATCAACTACTTTTACATAAACACTCACATCAGGATAATTGCTATGAATTTTCGCTTTGAGAAGATTTAGATCGCTAAGTTTTCTAGCGCATATACATAAATGATGACCTTGCCCTGCCATATTCATCGAAATAGACTCGCCCATTCCTTTTGATGCTCCTGTAATTAATACATTCATGAAATTTTAAATTTAATTTACCAATTTAGGTTTAATATTTGCAATAGATAAAAAAGCTTATTTTTACGGAAAATTAAATCTATGATATTTTACCATTTCGGGAATTATATTTTATTGCTCAAGGCGGTTTTCAGAAAACCTGAAAAATTCAGCATTTATAAAAACGAGATTTTTAGAGAAATGGTAAGTATTGGCTTAGGCTCTTTGGGCATTATCAGTATCATTTCAATTTTCATTGGCGCTGTAACCACTGTTCAAACCGCTTTTCAGTTAACAAGTGATTTAATCCCTAAATCTATCATTGGTGGTATCACCAGAGACTCTACCATTTTAGAGTTAAGTCCTACAGTATGTTCACTGGTTTTAGCGGGTAAAATAGGGTCTAGCATTGCTTCCCAAATTGGGACCATGCGAGTTACCGAGCAAATTGATGCATTGGAAATCATGGGCATTAATGCCCCAGGTTATCTCATACTCCCTAAATTATTGGGCGGTGTGATTATGATCCCTATGTTGGTCATCGTTGCCATCTTTTTAAGTATAACAGGAGGGTATTTTGCTGGTGTAGCCTCTGGAGCTGTTACTGCGGCAGAATTTATACAAGGTTTAAGTACAGGATTTGTTCCTTTTACTGTTTTTGTAGCCCTGATTAAAGCACTAATTTTTGCTTTTGAGATCACTACTATTTCTGCCTACCAAGGGTTTTATACCAAAGGGGGCGCTTTGGAGGTTGGTCAATCAAGCACAAAAGCCGTGGTGATCAGCTGTATTGCTATTTTAGTTTCTGATTATATCATCGCACAACTTTTACTATGATTGAGGTTAAAGATATTTACAAAAGTTTTGGAGATAACGAGGTTCTCAAAGGCATTTCCGCCACTTTTAAGCCCGGCGTAACCAGTTTGATTATAGGAGGTTCGGGCTCTGGAAAAACCACCTTGATGAAAAATATGGTGGGTTTACACGAACCAAATAGCGGAACTGTAACCTATAATGAGAGGGATTTTACCTCTATGGACATGCATGAGCGAATAGAAATCCGAAAAGAAATAGGAATGCTTTTTCAAGGTTCTGCACTTTTTGACTCTATGACTGTAGAGAAAAACATTCGTTTTCCGTTGGACATGTTTACTGATCAATCCAAAGCTGAAAAATTAGATCGTGTGAATTTTGTGTTGGAAAGAGTAAATCTAGCTGGCAAAAATAAATTATATCCTACTGAGCTCTCTGGCGGGATGATGAAAAGAGTAGGTATTGCAAGAGCTATTGCGATGCGTCCAAAATATTTATTTTGTGATGAACCTAACTCGGGCCTTGACCCTAAAAGTGCGATTATTATTGATGAGCTCATCAAAGAAATTACTGTGGAGTATGACATCACCACTGTAGTGGTCACCCATGATATGAACTCGGTAATGGGAATTGGAGATCATATCATCTTCTTGCATGAAGGCAAAAAATGGTGGGAAGGTTCTAATAAAGAAATCACCTCTACTGATAATCCAGAATTAAATAACTTTGTATTTGCCACCAAACTAATGGAAACCCTTTTGAAGAAATAATAATAGATTATGGTTGATGGATCATAGTTTATGGCTTTACCATGAACCATAATCTATCACCTATCAACAAAAAACTATGCATCCAAAAATACAAGCTTTAACTCCTGAGAACTGGAAAGATTACGAATTAATAGATTGTGGAGATTTTGAAAAGCTGGAGCGGTTTGGGGAGGTTATCCTCATCAGACCTGAACCACAAGCCGTTTGGAGCAAACTTCTACCCGAAAGTGAATGGCAGAAAATGCATCATATCAAGTTCAAAGGAAAATCAGCAACCAGTGGGGAGTGGGTTAAAAAAAATCCAAAAACTCCTGATCGTTGGCATATCGAATATAAAAATAATGAGGTAGCCATTAAGTTTAGGTTAGCTTTGACCTCATTTAAGCATGTTGGTATTTTTCCAGAGCAAGCGGTCAACTGGGATTTCATCTCACAAAAAACCAAAGCATTCAAAAACCCAAACCCAAAGATTTTAAATCTTTTCGCCTATACTGGAGGAGCCTCTTTAATTGCTAAAGCTGCAGGAGCTGATACTACACATGTAGATTCTATTAAACAAGTGGTAAGCTGGGCGAACGAAAATCAGGAAATATCTAATTTGAAAGATATTCGCTGGGTGGTAGAAGATGCTTTAAAGTTTGTCCAACGCGAATTAAAAAGAGGCAAAACTTATCATGGCATTATTTTAGACCCCCCAGCATATGGACATGGGCCAAAAGGCGAAAAGTGGAAATTGGAGGATCTGATTAAAGAAATGATGCGTGATGTGGTTCAATTATTAGATCCTGAAGAACATTTTTTAATCCTAAACACCTACTCACTTGGATTTTCATCTATCATTGTAGAAAATTTAATAAAAGGTGCTTATCCTAAAGCTCAAAACTTAAACATTGGAGAGCTTTACTTAAAAGCCCGCAGTGGAGTTAATCTCCCGCTAGGTGTTTTTGGTAAATTTAGCTCTGTTTAGATGTTGAAATCTTTTTATAAAAACTCCAAAGCTTAACTCTATTTTCACCCAAATTTATATTGAATGTCGATAATGAAAAACTTTCTGATTGTTCCGCACCTTGTGTTCGCGGCTTATATATTTTCATCTTGCTCAGGTGCAGACAGCAAAACTTCTGGTCAAATGGGCGGATCAGATTCTACCAAAACTGAAACCATAACTGAGGTAAAAGAAAATCCCTTCAAACCGGTAGATTCTGCCAAATATTTTCAACTACAAAAATATATTGCCAATGGCGATACCACTGGTAAATGGCCTATAAAAAAAGATGTCTTGCCTATACAAGGAGCAATTTTACCTTTTAACAGAATCATCGCTTACTATGGTAACCTTTATGTGAAGAAAATGGGTCCATTAGGGAAGTATGAACCTAAAGAAATGTGGCGAAAATTAGATGAGGAGGTCGCCAAATGGAATAAAGCTGATACCGTAATTAAATCAATACCTGCTTTACATTACATTGCTACTGTCGCTAGTGGCACACCCGGTAAAGATGGCCTATATATTAACCGTATGCCTGACAGCCAAATAGATTCTGTATTAAAAATAGCTAAAATGTATCATCATGATGCTATTGTTTTTTTAGACGTTCAAGTGGCGCTAAGTCAACTAAAAAATGAATTACCAAGATTAGAGAAATATCTAAAATTACCCAACGTCCATTTAGGAATTGACCCTGAATTCTCTATGAAAACTGGAGCTAGACCTGGGACAAAGATTGGTGTTTATGATGCAGCAGATATCAATTACGCAGCTAATTTTTTAGTGAAATTAGTGAAAGAAAATAATCTACCCTGTAAGGTTTTGGTAGTTCACCGCTTTACACAAGGTATGGTTACTAATTATCAAAATATTAAGTTACATAAAGAGGTACAAATAGTGATGCATATGGATGGATTCGGTCCTCCTGATTTGAAAAAAGGAACTTATCTTCATTATTTATATAGAGAACCTGTTCAATTTGTAGGTTTTAAATTGTTCTATATTAACGATATTGCGCAAGCTCCAAACCATTTGATGACACCTGTTGAATTATTAAAATTAACACCTAAACCTGTTTATATACAATTTCAATAGTCGATTGAGCGTTTTGAGTTCTCATTTGTGAACTTATAAAAAAAGAGCCCTAGTTTAGAGGCTCTTTTTTTATATCCAATTTAAATGCCGAACTAAAACTTAAAAACAACCTTACCTTCTGGCGCATCTAATTTGGTGCTTTGCCTTTTACCCTCCACCACCACATTCAGCATATTGATTTGTTCTTTATGTAATTGAAATAAGATGTTATCATTTATTTCAATTTCTTTTACCTTATTTACTTTGGGGATTTCGAAATAACACCAAGCAGCGTCTTCTTGTATTTCGTAACCCACATAATTCATTGCCAAAACCTTTCCGTCTACTTTAATTTGCAGGTGTCTTTTAACATAATTGGCAATTAGCAAATCAACTTTTGCTTTATCCTTAGGTTTGATAATGTCTATTTGAACGTGATTTTCATTTTCTATTTGTTGTTCTAAATCATCAAAAAATATTTTGGAGCTAATTTCAATGGTTTTATTCTTAGCGTTATGCTTGATTTCTGTGACGGAGACATAGAAGGGATGAAAAAAACTTAGAAAAACGAATAGAATATTTATCATAATTTATATTTTGCAAATTAAACGTCAAAACTATAAAATAATTTGATGCAAGATTTCTCTCTTTACTTTGAACTTGGCTGGCAACACATTTTAGACTGGCAAGGATACGATCATATTTTATTTGTAGCTGCATTATGTGGCGTTTATTTAATTGCCGATTGGAAAAAAATTTTAGTTTTGGTCACCGCTTTTACTATTGGTCATTCCGTCACTTTAGCTTTGAGTGTTTTTCATCAAATCCTAATCCCCTCAAAATGGATTGAGTTTTTGATACCCATTACCATTTTAATTACAGCCTTTGTACACATCGCCAGAAAAAGACCTTATAAAAATAAGTTTAATCCAAATTACATCCTCGCACTTTTGTTTGGTTTAATCCATGGTATGGGATTTTCCAATTATTTAAAAAGTTTATTAGGAAAGCGCAACAATGTTGTTGCAGAGCTACTTGCTTTTAACCTAGGATTAGAATTTGGACAAATAATTATTGTATTTTCGGTTTTACTTGTTTCTTTTATTGCAGTGCAATTGGTGAGAGTACAAAAAAGAGAATGGAGTTTATTTCTTTCATCCGCCATTTTTGGGATAGCCCTTATTATGGCAATAGAAAGATGGCCTTTATAAAGCTTAAAGCAAAAGGCGGAAAGCTAAATGCTAATTTATAATATTAACAATGTAGACACTCATATCTACATACTCAAAACAAAAATAATAATACAAATTAAAGGGTCTTGATTCTTAAATCTTGGTTCTCAGATCTAAAAAAATATGAAACATCAATTTTTACCCTTCCTTTTAAGTTTTGGTTTATGCGGAACCGCCTTTGCGCAGTTTCAGCAAAACAACCCGGGTTCTAACCATGGTAATAAGTTTGAGCAATTGGAGACTATTATCCGTGATCCTAATATGTATCGTTCAGCTTCTGGTGCTCCGGGTCCAAAGTATTGGCAACAAGAAGCTGATTATGATATTAATGCTGAAGTTGACGATAAAACACAACGTTTAACAGGTTCTGAAACGATTACTTATACCAATAATTCTCCTGATCCTTTGACTTATTTATGGTTACAGTTGGATGAGAATGAGCATAAAGCTACTTCTGACAATCAGGTTTTTGATGGCAGCAAGATGAGTGATAAAATGAGTGTGCGTCAATTAAACGGTATCATTGGAGGTCCTAATGATTATGGCGTAAATATTTTAAAGGCAACTGATGGCAGTGGAAATCCTTTAACTTATACGATTAATCAAACCATGATGCGTATTGAGTTGCCTAAGACGTTAGCTCCAGGCGCTAAATTCGTTTTTAAAATTAACTGGAATTATAAAATTACAGATAGACTGACCGTTGGTGGACGCGGAGGTTACGAATACTTCCCAGCTGATGACAACTACTTATACACCATTACGCAATGGTATCCTCGAATGGCAGTTTACTCTGATTTTCAGGGATGGCAGAACAAACAATTCACTGGTCGTGGTGAATTTGCATTAACCTTCGGAGATTTTAAAGTAAACATTACTGTGCCAGCAGATCATGTGATAGGTGCTACAGGCGAATGCCAAAACTACAGCGCTGTTTTAACTTCTGCTCAATATAACCGTTGGAAACAAGCGCAAAGTTCTAACGAACCTGTAGAAGTCGTGACTTTAGCTGAAGCACAAAATGCGATGAAAGCAAAATCAACTGCAAAGAAAACTTGGACTTATGTAGCTCATGATGTCAGAGATTTTGCTTTTGTGACTTCCCGTCGTTTAGTTTGGGATGCCATGAAAGTAAATGTGGAAGGTAAAACACCCATGGCTATGTCTTACTACGGACCAGAGGCTTATGGATTATATCGTAAATATTCTACCAAAGTCATTGCCAATACTTTAAAAGTTTATTCTAAACATACGATTGCTTATCCTTACCCGGTTGCAATTTCTGTTGAGGCTTCAAACGGAATGGAATATCCGATGATTTGCTTTAATTACGGAAGAACAGAAAAAGATGGAACTTACTCTGAAGCGACTAAATACGGAATGATTGGAGTCATCACTCATGAAGTGGGTCATAACTTCTTTCCAATGATTATCAACTCTGACGAACGTCAATGGACTTGGATGGACGAAGGTTTAAATACTTTCTGCCAGTTTTTAGCTGAGCAGGAGTTTGATATCAACTACCCTTCTCGTCGTGGTCCGGCTCATTTAATTACGGATTACATGAAATTGCCGAAAGACCAGTTAGAACCTATCATGACTAATTCGGAGAATATCGTGAACTTTGGTCCGAATGCTTATGCAAAACCAGCAACGGCATTAAATGTCTTACGCGAAACGATCATGGGTCGCGAATTATTTGATTATGCTTTTAAAGAATATGCTCGTCGTTGGGCCTTCAAACATCCTACTCCAGCAGATTTCTTTAGAACAATGGAAGATGCATCTGCAGTTGATTTAGATTGGTTTTGGAGAGGCTGGTTTTATGGCACTGATCCGGTTGATATCTCTATAGATAATGTGACTTATTATAGAATGGATACTAAAAATCCAGCAGTAGAAAATGCTTATGCCCGTAAAGAATTTGACGACAACCGTTACATTATCGGTAGAGAGCGTAATCGACAAGACGGAATTAAATTTGCTGTAGAGGCTGATACTTCTTTGGTAGATTTTTACAGTAAATGGGATCGCTTCGCAGTGACTGATGCTTCTAAAGCTGATTTCAATAAATACTATGCAGGTTTAAGTCCCGAAGAAAAGAAAATTTATGATAGCAAAACCAATTTCTATCAAATTGATTTTACCAATAAGGGTGGTTTGGTTTCTCCCATCATTTTAGAATGGACTTATACGGACGGAACAAAAGAAGTAGAAAGAATTCCTGCTTATATCTGGAGAAAAGACGAAAATAAGGTCACCAAAGTTTTCGCAAAAGCTAAGCAAATGGCTTCCGTAAAATTAGACCCTTACTTAGAAACTGCCGATATTGATGTTTCAAACAATAGCTTCCCTCGAAGTTACGAACCAACTAAATTCGAGTTATTCAAACAACAACAAACGATTAGAGGAGCAAGCAGCGGTGGAAATCCAATGCAAGAAGCCAAGAAAAATCAGAAATAATCTATAGTTTACGTTAACAAAAAAGATCGGATTAATTAAACCGATCTTTTTTGTTTTAAAGCTATTTTAAAATTATCGATCTACATTCATCAATACATAACCTTTTAATTGATAAGAGGTGATTACAGTTTGGGCAGTAAGTGAAAGTTTAACAGAAGGAAGAAATTCCTCAGGCTTAATTCCTTTCATTAACATGGCCTGCTCACAGATAATAAACTTAGCTCCAACTAAGGTTTCCAAATCATTTATCAGTTTGATATTAGGATTATCCATTTTATACCTTTTCTGATAGGCTTCATTATTCATAAATGCGAACTCTGCTCCACCATGCGCAACAATTATGGGAACTATTTTTTTAATGGGTACACCAGCCGCATAATGAAGATTAATTACTCTAGTAGCTTCATCCAAGCCTGATAAAATTTCATTTTTCATAGAATCTGGATTGTCTTTAACCATCTCAAATAATATTTTGTAGTCGATTTTTGGATCAGGAGTTTCAGTAACTTTTTTTACAGGCAAAACACCACTAAATTTCCCACCCTTCAATAAAGGATATTCCAATTTACTGAAAAGATTATCCCATTTTGCCGCAGTAGTAAATTCCTTTTCAATTTTTACAGAATCTTTGTGAATAGCCACTTTTAAGGCACTATCCTTTTTCAAGCGCAGGCTCTCGCTCATCATCGTCTGTCCATTTGCGAAAACAAACGAAAAACTCAAAATCAAAAGTGCAAATAATTGTTTTCTCATGTTATTAATTTAAGGTTTTGATTAAAAAAATTTACAAGTACAATGTAGGTCTTTTTCAAACTTTTAGCTAATAAATTTAAACGAGAATTTAATACTAAGAATTGAGTTGTTTTAGGCGTTTTCCCGATAGCGGGACAGGCTGTTCGCTCATACTGCACTAAACCTTAGCCGCAAGACGTCAAACTGTCTAAAAACCTCTGTTCAGTTTCCCACATTAAAAGAATAAGTTTTGG
>JAHJVW010000104.1 GCA_018828585.1 Bacteroidota bacterium | reverse complement strand
TCTTAATTATTAAACCGTTCTTATTAATTTAGAACCCACATGTACTATGTATTACATAGTATTATTCCAATTTTTACTTTGTTCGTTAACGAAAGCTTAGTAAGCTTTTTTCTTTTGTGCTTGCTGTAATTAAGACGTCGTTTAGTAAAAAACGTTACACCAAGCAGGTGAAAAAACGAAATAATTTATTTCTTGATAAGAAAAATGCATTTAAATGATTTAAACGCATTTTTTTATTTTAATTTGTAATGTGTTATCCATATGTATTCCGCATTACAATTATCAAAATCTCGAACTTTTTGAAACTTTAAAGTCTCAAGCAGAGCAACTTCATCTAAATTTTGAGCTATTAATTATAGACGATGCTTCAAAAGAGGAGCATAAAAGTTACCTAAGAAAGCTTACTGAATCGCCTTACAGAGTTGAGTTTTTAGAAAAAAATATTGGGCGATCAGCGATTAGGAATTTATTGGCTAAGAAGGCGAAATTTGAAAGGCTTTTGTTTTTGGATGGTGACTCTTTGGTTGAGCATCCTGATTTCATTAAAAATTATTGGATCAATAGGGAATTAGACTTTATTTCTGGTGGAAGATATTATCAAGATAAAGCCCCAGAAACCAATCTTTTACTTCATTGGCTTTATGGGAAAAAAGTAGAATCTTTAGCAAATAGTCAATTTCATAGTTGTAATTTTATGATTAAAAAATCAGTATTTGAGCAAATTAAGTTTGATGAAAATTTAAGAAATTACGGTTACGAAGACGTCCTTTTTGGAGTTAGAGCAAAAAATATGGATGTCGTTTTGAATAATATTGAGAACCCTATTAAACATCAACAGTTAAAAACTAATACCCTATTCTTGAAGGATATTGAAATAGCTATAAATAACCTAAAAATTCTTGAAGAATTAAAACCTAAATTTAAATGGGCAGATGAGATTAAATTATTAAAAAAATATCAACAATTTAAAAAAATTGGTTTTACAATCCTTATCCCAAAAATAAATTCAAAGCTTTTCAAAAAAATTGAAAACAGTTTAATTTATGCTCCAAATAAAAATTTCTTTTTGTTAAATATTTATAAGTTGAGTTTATACCACCACATTAATTAAGTTGAAAGTAACCTTCATTTTTTTTAATTTCTCTAGCGTCTAGTAGTAAACGAATGATTTCCAGCTTTTCCTTGTCCGATCCTTTCTTTAAACATTTAACCAAATCGTTCAATTTTAGTGGCGCAAATTGCAATGCCGTTAAAATATCATTGGTGATCTGAGACTTTAAATCTGGTTTTTTAGCTCTTTTCTCTGCCAAACAAACATCACAAACACCACATTTCTCAGCGTTAGCCTCATCAAAATAGTTTAATAACTGCCTACTACGACAAAGGGGCTTTTCTACAAAAGCCAACATGGATACCATTTTTTCTTTGTAAATCTGTTTTCTGTTCTCGTAATATTTTCTATCGATGGTGATATCTTCGGTTTTAATCCTAGGTCTTAGAAAAGTTAATAAGGGCTGATTACTTTGCTCTATATAACTAATGACTTCTAATTTATCCATTTCTCTCAAAAATGCTTTTACCTCAAATTGAGTCAAGTTTGTTTTCTGCGAAATATCACGCTCTTTTATGTGCACAAATCCATCGAAGGCACCTCCATATGAACGTAAAATGGCCTTTATAAAACTATCAAACTTCGAATTTTCAACTTGGAATTTATACAAATCTTCTCCATTAACAATAAACTGAATCCTAGAAGGGATTAATGCATTTTCGGATAGTACAAGGTATTCATCATGTTCAAGAAACTTAATTGCACTGATGGTAAGCTGTACCTCTAGTTGAAATTTAGAGCAAAAATCAGCTAAATTAAACTCGTAAGTAACTTGTTCGCCAGTATCAATTGGTATTTGGAGGTAATTACAAATAAAATGATAGGTCTTTTTAATCAGATTAGGTTCAGGGAAATTTTGTTCAAATTTCCTTTCAAATGAAAATTTATCTCTAGCTTGATACAAAACTACCGCATAGGCTTTTTTCTCATCTCTTCCTGCCCTACCCGCTTCTTGATAATAGGATTCTAAACTCTCAGGCATCTCATAATGCACTACAAAGCGAACATTGGATTTATCAATTCCCATCCCAAAAGCATTGGTTGCAACCATCAAGCGCACTTTATCTTCAAGCCAAAATTGTTGCTTTTCTGATCTTTCGTCTAAATTTAAACCAGCATGGTAATATTGGGCTGCGATGCCGTGTTGATTAAGATATTTGGCCAACTCTACCGTATCTTTTCGAGTTCTTACATATAAAATTCCACTCCCTTTTACGCCATTACAAACATCAATCAGCTTTTGTAATTTATTTTCTTGATTGATGACTGCATAAATTAAATTTTTTCTTTCAAAGCTCTTTCTATAAATATTTTGGTTTTTAAAGCCAAGTTTTTCAATGATATCTAACTGAACTTTTTCTGTAGCTGATGCCGTTAAAGCTAAAATCGGAACTTTGGGATGCAGATTTCTAAATTCGATGATATGCATATAAGGAGGACGAAAATCGTAACCCCACTGAGAAATACAATGCGCCTCATCAACAGCTAACAAATTCACTTTCATGTATTTAATTCGCTCCTTTACCAAGTCAGAAAGCAACCTTTCTGGGGATAGATAAAGAAACTTTACTGGCCCGTAGATACAATTATCCAAAGCAATATCTATTTCTCTTTTGCCCATACCTGCAAAAATCGCGATAGCAGAAATCCCTCTTTTATGAAGATTTTCTACCTGATCTTTCATCAATGCAATCAATGGAGAAATTACAATACAGATTCCCTCCATCGCCATTGCAGGCACCTGAAAGCAGATAGATTTACCGCCACCTGTTGGTAGTAAAGCTAGTGTATCTTGCTTTTGTAAAACGGAATTAATGATTTCCTCCTGTAAGGGGCGAAATTCATGATAACCCCAGTATTGCCGTAAAATTTCCTTTACTTCCATAGATTGAACCTATTCAAAGCTATAAAATTTCCTAAATTAGCCACTGCTAAAAATAACATCCATGAATAAATTCTTACTCGGTACCTCTATTTTCTTCTTTTCTTGTTTAATCGGTTTTTCTCAAGAAAAAGAAACCAAAAAATGGAATGTAGAGAAACCAATGGGTCCTTCAAAAAATATTTCTTTTAATGTTACAGAAGGAACCTACATGGATATTGATGTAAGCCCTGATGGTCAGTTTATTGCTTTTGACCTTTTAGGTGATATCTATAAAATGCCGATAACTGGCGGTAAAGCCACTTTACTTTCAGGTGGAATGGCATTTGAAGTGCAACCTCGCTTTTCGCCAGATGGTAAATACATTTCATACACCAGTGATAAAGAAGGCGGAGATAATATTTGGGTGATGAATGTGGATGGATCTAATCAACATTCCATTACCAAAGAAAATTTCAGGTTACTAAATAATGCAGTTTGGACACCAGATAGCAAATATTTAATTGCTCGTAAACACTATACAGGAACTCGATCTTTAGGTGCTGGAGAATTATGGATGTATCATATAGCCGGAGGATTAGATGGCATACAATTAACTAAAAGAAAGAATGACCAACAGGATTTGGGTGAGCCTTGGGTTTCATCTGATGGAAAGTTTGTTTATTATAGTGAAGATGTTAGTCCTGGACCTTTCTTTCAATACAATAAAGATCCCAATGGAGAAATTTACGCTATTAATAAATTAAACTTAGAAACTGGAGAAATAGAAAAAGTTGCGGGTGGTGCCGGTGGTGCTGTTAGACCACAGGTATCACCTGATGGAACGATGTTAGCTTTTGTGAAAAGAGACCGTTTAAAATCTGTTTTATACATCCAAAATTTAGCTACCGGAGAAGAATATCCAATTTATAGCGATTTATCTAAAGATCAGCAAGAAGCTTGGGCAATTTTTGGTGTTTACCCAACTTTTAACTGGTTGCCAGATAATAGAACCATTGTATTTTATGCAAAAGGGAAAATCAGAAAGGTTGATATTGTCACTTATTATTCAGAAGAAATTCCATTCTCGGTAGAAGTGAAACAAACCATACAGGATGCCTTACATTTCCCACAAAAAGTATTTACCGATGAGTTCAAATCAAAAATGATTCGTCAACTAACCACTTCACCCGATGGAAAGAAAGTTGTTTTCAATGCAGCAGGTTATTTATACATTAAAGATTTACCTGATGGCAAACCAGAACGTTTGACAGACCAAACTGAATGGGAATTTGAGCCTGCTTTTAGTCCCGATGGAAAATCAATCGTTTTTACAACCTGGTCTGATGAACAGCGAGGTGCAATTATGCGATACGAGTTTAAAGGAAAAAGGCTGAAAGTCGTAACTACTGAAAAAGGATTTTATTATTCCCCAAAGTTTAATCATAAAGGTGATATGATTGTTTATCGAAAAGGTGTGGGTAACGAAGTTTTAGGATTCAACTTCGGTAAAAATCCTGGTATTTATATTACTAATGTTGATAATAGCTTTCCAAAACTGATTAGTAAAAAAGGAATTAAACCACAATTTAACACTACCGATGATCGCATTTTTTTCCAGTCTTCACAGGATGGAATAAAAGCTTTTATGAGTTGCGATTTAGATGGAGGACATTTTAGAACTCATTATACTTCTAAGTACGTTAATGATTTTATCCCAAGTCCAGATGGAAAATGGATGGCTTTTAACGAGTTGTTTAATGTTTATCTCACTCCTATGGTGACCACTGGGAGTGCTCAAGATTTATCATCACAAAATAAAGCACTTCCACTTAAAAAATTAACTAGAGATGCTGGAAGTTATATTCATTGGAGTAGCGATAGCAAAACATTACATTGGACTTTAGGCCCTCAATATTTTTCTAGAAATATAAAAGATGCCTTCACTTTCGTGGATGGTGCACCAGATAAATTGCCTGCAATTGATTCGACTGGTTTAGATTTAGGTTTGATGCTTAAAGCAGATAAACCTGAAGGGAGAATTGCTTTTAAGGGAGCAACCATCATTACCATGGATGGGAATGAGGTGATTGAAAAAGGAACCATTATCATCAACCAAAATAAAATCGAAACGGTTGGAAACGAATCTGATGTGGTTATTCCTGCAGATGCTAAAGTTTATGATGTCACTGGAAAAACCATCATGCCAGGCATAGTGGACGTTCATGGACACTTGCATACAAGTCCAGATGGAGTTTCGCCAAAGCAGGATTGGGCATATTACGCTAATCTGTCTTACGGCGTCACGACTTCACACGATCCTTCTAGTAATACGGAAATGGTTTTTAGTCAATCAGAAATGCTAAAAGCAGGTAGAATGGTTGGACCGAGAGTTTATTCTACTGGAACAATTTTATATGGCGCAGATGGTGATTTTAAAGCTGTGGTTAATAGTTTGGATGATGCCCTTTCTCATGTTCGTAGAATGAAGGCAGTAGGTGCATTTTCTGTAAAATCGTATAATCAACCTAGAAGAGAACAACGCCAACAAATTATTGAAGCAGCTAGAGAATTGAATATGGAAGTTGTTCCAGAAGGGGGCTCAACTTTTTTTACAAATATGAGTATGATTGCTGACGGGCATACCGGAATTGAACATAATATACCAGTTTTACCAGTTTATAAAGATGTTCTTAATTTTTGGAATGCTAGTAAAAGTGGTTATACTCCTACTTTAATTGTTTCTTATGGGTCGCAGTCTGGCGAAAATTATTGGTATGATAGAACGAATGTTTGGGAGAATGAACACTTATTAAGTTTTACACCTAAAGCAATTATAGATGAGCGATCAAGAAGAAGAACAACTTCTGAATATGGAGACTATGGACATATTGATGTATCGAGTGCTGTAAATGATATTGCCAAAGGAGGAACTAAAGTTAATTTAGGTGCACACGGACAATTACAAGGTTTAGGTGCTCATTGGGAGTTATGGATGTTGGCTCAAGGTGGTATGAAACCAATTGATGCTTTAAAATGTGCAACTATTAACGGGGCATCTTATTTGGGCATGGACAAAGAAATTGGTTCTCTGGTAAAGGGAAAATTAGCCGACTTAATCGTTTTAAATTCAAATCCTTTAGACGACATCCGCAATAGCGATAAAATTAAATACACTATGGTAAATGGCCGTTTGTTTGACGCCGAAACAATGAATGAAATTGGAAATTATTCGAATCTGAGAGGTAAGTTTTGGTGGCAATTTAGTAAAAGTGATAATTACATCATCCCAAATGGAGAAGTAGAAACCTACACTTTTGAAACACCAAACTGTGATTAATTGAATCGTAGGTTTGAAGATGATTCACTATCAATAAACGCATCAACTGTAAATAAGAATTATCATTCAAATTTAAGAATATAGATCCTTAATTTTATATGTCAGAATACCTAAAAGCCGAAAAGTCTGAGGTAAATCATATCATTCAACTTTTATCTACTATTTATCCAGTAAGTAACGAACTGGCAGAAGTATTTTACGAAAATGCCATTTCTATTCAGGTCGAAAAAGACGATCATATTTTAAGACAAGGAGAGTTTTAAGACCGTTGCAAGGTAAAAAGTGTAGATATTTTATAAATTATTAATTTTAAATAT
>JAHJVW010000103.1 GCA_018828585.1 Bacteroidota bacterium | reverse complement strand
CATTAAAGAAATTGTATTTTTAGTTTTTTCAAACAAATGATAGTAAGACAAGACCAAGAGAATCTTATATTTATTACGCAACACGATCACGCTTATATTGCGGGAGAGTTTTTTACTCATTTTAAGAAAGAATTCATAGCCACGGAGCATTATGAGTCATTAAAATTTGCTGTCCATCAACATGATAGGGCATGGATTATTCCTGATACGAATCCAATCGTAAATGATTCAACAAATTTTCCCTTTACTTTTATTGATTATCCCGAAAGACTGAAACTTCATTTCTATAAATTAGGTATCGAGCAAGTGGATCAGGCAAATTCTTATGCTGCGCTTTTATGTAGTATGCACTATGCAGGCTATGTAGAAAATTTTAAATCTGAAGCTGGCAAACAATTTTATGAAAGAGAACAATTACGTCAAAAACACCTTATCAACAAATTAAAAATTCCACACGACCGTTTATTACAGTATCAATTAAAAATCTTGCGTTTTTGTGATGATTTATCTCTATATGTTTGCATGAATAAGCCTGGTGCAGCTAAAGAAGAGGAAGTTGATCTATTTAAAAAAGGATTTAAAGACTCTGAATTCTTTAGTAAAAATGGAGAAACAAAAATTATTGCTTCCTATAGAGAAAAAGGAAGAAATGTTATAAAATTTAACTCCTCTCCTTTTGAAGAACCTTTCGAAATTAAGGTTCATTGCAAAAGAATTTCAAAGCAACTCATTAATGATATTGGTTTAGCAGATGCCTATGAAGCTGAACCAGTGACCTTTTTTTTAATCCAATTAACTTAAGTCGAAAATTCTACCGACTACTTCTAGCTGTTCACCGAATTTTTATAACCAATCATCGGTTTTTGATAGGTCCCAATTACTATATAAGATATCTTTATTTCAATAAATTTAAAATATAATGGAAAATCAAAATGTTAAAAAAACATCTAACGCCAACGGCAAAAAAGTAGTTGGAGCTGCTATATTGGTGATTGGTTTAGCATTATTAGCCAAACAAATGGAGTTAGGATTCCCAGATTGGGTGTTTAGCTGGCCAATGATCTTAATTGTAATTGGTATAGCAAGCGGAATTAAACACCAATTTAAAAATGCCACTTGGTTTATACTTATCTTAATTGGTGGTATATTTTTGCTCGAAAGAATTATCCCAGCGCTATCTGTATCGCAATTTACGTGGCCAATAGTATTTATAGGAATAGGATTATGGTTCATCTTTGGTAGAGGATTTAATAATGATGGAAATTGCCGAAAAGGACGTCGCAGATGGAGAGATTTCGACACCTCAGGCTTTCAAACTTATGCCGGAACTACCGAAAGTGAAACACTAAAAAATGACGAACCCGTAGCTGAAGAAAATGGATACCACACTATGGGTGATGAATATTTAGACAGTGTGTCTATCTTCGGTGGTACCAAAAAAAACATCTTATCCAAAAATTTTAAGGGAGGAGAGATTGTCACTATCATGGGGGGTGCAGAAATCAATTTAATACATTCTGACATCAAAGGCGTGGTAGTTTTAGATGTCGTTCAGATTTTTGGAGGGACCAAAATCTTAATCCCCCCAACATGGGACGTTACCTCAGAAATGGCTGCAATATTTGGAGGTATTGATGATAAAAGGTCGTTAACTCAGGTATTACCTGATAGAAGCAAGATTCTTGTCATTAAAGGTACTTCCATTTTTGGAGGTATAGAAATTAGAAACTTTTAATCCTAACACATGAACTGGTTTATAGTAAAAATGATCTTTCAAATCGAAACTGAGGATAATTTATATCCTCAGTTTGATGAACAGTTAAGAATAATTGACGCCATAAATGAGGACTTAGCTCTTGAAATTGCTTACCAGATGGGGCAAATGGAGCAGGAAGAAATCAAATCTCACAAAGACGAAGTATTAAAGTGGAAGTTTATTGCTGTAACTGAGATCAATCATATTGGTGAAGTTGAACATGGCAAAGAAATTCATTATCAAATATCTGAACCGCAGGAAGCATCTGATTACTTGTCTTTAGTAAAAGAAAAAGCATTAAGTTTAAAAACCAGAAAACAAAACATCAACTGTGGCTAGTTCTCCATTAAATAATAAAAAATTTAAAGTTGCCTTTATCGTCCTTTTCTTTATTCTAGCTGGCTTGCAATTTTATGCTTTACAAAACTTTGGTATAACGCAAAAAACAGCTTTTAAGGATAGTATAGTCGCGAATTTTATATTGGCACTTTTATGCTGGTTGATTTCAAATAATCTTTCATTTTATCAGCCTAGCGGCAACAAATACATCTATGTAATTATTTGGTGTATGATGCTTTCCATAGGTTTTTGTAGTATCATTGAGTTTGCTTTTCCTTCTTTTGATCCCAATAATCATCAATATCAAGAATTACTGGATTTATCTATTCCTGTGAGATATATTTTTAGCTTATTATTAATTGGGACCATGGCTGCTATTAGTATGTTGTATTATAAACAACAGGAACAACAAGAGTTGGAAAGTAGAAGAAATGAAGCTGAAAAATTAACCCGTGAAGCTGAATTAAACTCATTAAGAGAAAAACTTCATCCCCACTTTTTGTTCAACAGCTTAAATTCTATCAGTGCTTTAACGGTGAGTAAGCCCGAACAAGCAAGAAAAATGGTTCATCAGCTATCAGATTTTTTGAGAGGAACACTTAGGAAAGATGATAAATTATCAACGCTGAAAGAAGAATTAGAACATCTTCAATTATATCTGGAAATTGAGAAAGTGAGATTTGGTAATCGATTAAATACTACAATTGAAGTTGATGAGGATTTATTAGCAAAGCAAATTCCGCCAATGCTCTTGCAACCCATTGTAGAAAATGCCATCAAATTTGGATTATACGATACCTTAGAAGCCGTTGAAATCAGCATAAAAACAACTTTCGAAACTCCTTATTTAGTTGTTGCAGTCAGTAACCCGTTTGATGTAGAAACCGCACATCCAAATAAAGGAACTGGATTTGGCTTAAGTAGTATCAAAAGAAGACTAAACCTTCTATACAATCGAACTGATTTAATATCGGCTCAACCACAAAATCATCAGTTTATTACCACCATCAAAATCCCACAAATATGATCAAGGCCATTATCATTGATGACGAACCATTAGCAAGAAGTATCGTGACTGATTATTTGAGTAATTATCCGGATGTGGAAATTGTAGCAGAATGTGGAAATGGATTTGAGGGATTAAAAGCTATTATGGAGCATCAAGCAGATTTGGTTTTTCTGGATATCCAAATGCCAAAAATAACAGGTTTTGAAATGTTAGAATTACTGGAAGAAATACCGGCTATTATTTTTACCACCGCATTTGATGAATTTGCCTTAAAAGCTTTCGAAACCAATGCGATTGATTATTTATTGAAGCCTTTTGATTTAGAAAGATTTCAAAAAGCAATGGAAAAATTTAAATTAACCAATAATAATCAAGAGCAAAAAATACACACCAAAGCAGCGGTAGAAAGTGCGCAGGCGACCACAACTAATGAACGTATTGTGGTAAAAACAGGGAATAAAATCAAAGTAATTTCTGTTTATGATATTACCCACCTTTCGGCTGATGATGATTATGTGAATATTCATACGCCAGAAGGCTCCTTCTTGAAAAGTCAAACGCTCTCATTCTTCGAGAAGAATTTAGACCAAATGTTATTTGTTAGGGTGCATCGTTCCTACATCGTAAAGATTGATCAAATCACTAAAATTGAACCTTATGAAAAAGATGGTCATTTGGTGATCTTAAGGACTGGAGAAAAAATTCCAGTAAGCAAAACTGGCTACCCAAAATTAAAAGCAGTTTTAGGAATATAATCTTCCAAAAATGTATCTTCGCTACCATGTCGCTTTTTGATATAAAAGACCAAATGGAAGCCCTTGTGCAGGAATTAAAACAGCACAATTACAATTATTATGTTTTGGCTATGCCTTCCATTTCTGATTACGATTTTGATCAGAAATTAAAGCAATTGGAAGCCTTAGAAAAAGCACATCCTGAATTTTTAGATCCTGACTCTCCTACCCAAAAAGTGGGCGGAGAAATCACCAAAAATTTCAAAACTATTGTTCATAAATGGCCAATGATGTCATTAGGGAATACCTATAACGAGCAAGATTTAATAGATTTTGATGAACGTATTAAAAAAGCCATTGGTGATGATTTCCAATATGTTTGTGAATTGAAATTCGATGGACTTTCCATGAGCTTGACTTATGAAAATGGTAAATTATTACGAGGAGTTACCCGAGGAGACGGAACAAAAGGAGATGAAGTAACGGCGAATATCAAAACCATCCACAGCATTCCAAATCAGGTGAAAGGTGCAAATATGCCAGCGCATTTCGAGATTAGAGGTGAAGTTTTGATGCACAAAGCAGCTTTCGAAAAGCTGAACGAAGAACGTATAGAGAATGGCGAGGCTCCTTTTGCCAACCCAAGAAATTTTGCTTCTGGAACCGTGAAAATGCAGGACTCTGCTGAAGTTGCGAAACGCCCTTTAGATTGCTTTTTATATTTTCTTTACAGCGATGAAAATCCTTTTAAAACACATTGGGAAAGTTTACAAGCAGTAAAAAGTTGGGGCTTTAAAATTTCTGATGAAAGTAAGCTATGCAATAACATTCAAGATGTTTTGGCTTTTATAGCTGAATGGGAAGAAAAGCGTTTCCACTTGAGTTATGACATTGATGGTATTGTTTTAAAAGTAAACAGCTTTGCCCAACAACAAGAATTAGGCTTTACGGCAAAATCTCCACGTTGGGCCATCAGCTATAAATACAAAGCGCAAGAAGTAGAAACCGTTTTAGAAAAAGTAACATATCAGGTGGGTAGAACAGGAGCCGTTACACCCGTTGCTAATTTGAAACCAGTTCTACTGGCTGGCACAACAGTTAAAAGAGCTACACTCCATAATGCCAACGAAATCGAAAGATTAGATTTGCATGAGCATGATACCGTTTTGGTAGAAAAAGGTGGTGAAATCATTCCAAAGATTATCCAAGTAAATTTAGATAAGCGCTTACCCGATGCTAAAAAAATTGAATATATCCACAATTGTCCTGAGTGTGGAACTGAATTGATTAGAAAAGAAGGGGAAGCTGTTCATTATTGTCCAAACGATGAAGCTTGTCCTCCACAAATTGTTGGCCGAATGCAGCATTTCATCAGCCGTAAGGCGATGAATATTGAAGGTATTGGTGCAGAAACCGTTGAAGCATTTTATCAGAAAGGATTACTTAGACACATCAGCGATATTTATCAACTTCAAACAAAAGAAGAAGAATTAAAGACTTTAGAGCGCTTTGGAGAGAAATCCATCGTTAACTTGTTAGAAGGAGTTGAGAAATCTAAACAAATGCCTTTTGAAAAAGTGCTTTTTGGTCTAGGAATTAGGTATGTTGGTGCTACTGTAGCAAAAAAATTAGCACAACATTTTAAGAATATTGACAACATCATGGGTGCCAATTTTGAGCAATTAATTGCTACTGATGAAATTGGAGAACGGATTGCACAAAGTGTGATTGAATATTTTTCAGTTCCTGAACATCAAAATGAAATATCAAAATTAAAAGCATTTGGTTTAACTTTCGAAATTGAAGAAAAGGAAGTAGTTTTGGCATCCGAAGAACTGAGCGGTAAAACTTTCATTATTTCGGGAGTTTTTGAAAAATACAGTCGCGATGAATTGAAGGCTATCATCGAGGCTAACGGAGGAAAAATTCTCAGCAGCATATCGGCTAAATTAAATTATTTGGTAGCTGGTGATAACATGGGACCCTCTAAATTAGAAAAGGCTCAAAAATTACAAATCCCCATCATTTCTGATGAAGATTTGTTAAACCTATTAAAATGAAGAAAATGTTTAACCGAATCAGACTAAAATCTGGTTTTCATAAATTGAGACAAGAGATCAAAAAATTGAGCAGAAAAAATCATTCTGTTTCTTGGTCTCATGCTAAAAACATTGGCATCCTTTTAATTATTCATAATCAAAAAGAATTAGTAGAAGCAGAAAAACTAGCCCTAGATTTTCAAAACGAAGATAAAAAAGTGAAGTTATTGGTTTACTTAGCCGATAAAACTTTGGCAAAACCTCAAATCCAAAATATAGAAATATTATGTGACGAGGATGTTGAATGGAATTATATTCCAAAAAAAGAAAAAATCTTGAGCTTTATCAACCAGGAGTTTGATATGCTGATTAACCTTTGTACAGAAATTTGTTTCCCCTTGATTTATATCACTGCTTTATCCAAGTCATTATTTAAAGTAGGCGCTTATAACTCAAATCAAACTGCAATTTTTGATTTCATGATTGCTACAGAACAGCACAGTCTTTCCGGTTTTTCATCAGAATTAAAACATTATTTAAATAAAATAAAATGAGCAGATTTACTGGAACCGGGGTAGCTATGGTGACTCCTTTTCTTGCAGATGGAAGCGTTGATTTTAACGCATTGGAGAAAACTATTGAACATTTAATCAACGGTAAGGTCGAGTATATTGTGGTAATGGGCACTACTGCAGAGTCTGCCACTTTAACGAAAGAAGAAAAACAAAAGATTTTTGAATTTACTGCTCAAAAAACGAATAAACGCATTCCTTTAGTTGCAGGTATTGGCAGCAACAATACTGCTGAGGTTGTTGAAGCCGTCACTCATTTTGATTTAGATGGTTATGAGGCAATACTTTCTGTAGTTCCTTATTACAACAAACCTACTCAAGAAGGAATATATCAACATTATAGGGCTATAGCCGATGCCTCCAAACTTCCAATCATTTTATACAATGTCCCTGGAAGAACAGGCGTGACCATGTCTGCAGCAACTACATTACGTTTAGCAGATCACAAAAACATCATTGCTACAAAAGAAGCGTCAGGTAATTTTGATATTTTTAATGAGATCGCAGCCAATAAACCACTAGGCTTTAATCTGATCTCTGGTGATGACCCTGTTACTTTACCCATGATTGCTTTAGGCGCAATAGGTGTGATTTCCGTAATTGGTAACGCTTTGCCTTTTCAAACTTCAGAGATTGTGCGTAATTGCTTAAAAGGCGATTTTAAAGCCGCACAACCGCAACATTCGAGTTTATTGGAATTTACCAGACTATGCTTCGTGGAAGGCAACCCTGCCGGCGTTAAAGCCGGGATGAAAGAATTAAGCATCTGCGATGATCATGTGCGTTTGCCTTTGGTAAAAGTAAGTGATGAAACCAGAGCTAAAATCGTTATCGAAATTAAAAAACTTTCTTAAAAAATCAAATGTCATCATTCGGCGAATGATGACATTTAAAAACACCTTTTACAGATTAATAAGATTACCTTACTAGCTTATTCATAAAGCTTAAATGGCATTTCTTATCTTTTTTGTACTCCACTGGTACCTTTCATTATTTTTTCAATCTATTTTTCATCATCGTTATGCGGCTCATAGCCAATTTACCATGAGTAAAGGTTGGGAAAAGTTTTTCTTTATAGGATGTTTCATTACCCAAGGATCGTCTTATATCAGCGCAAAAGCTTATGGTTTATTACACCGCTTACACCATGCCCATACCGATACCGAATTGGATCCGCACTCGCCCAGTTATTCTAAAAACATAGGTACTTTATTGTTGATGACACGTAACAGTTATCATCATATTTTCATCGGCAAAACAGTTGTTGATGAAAAGTATCACAAAAACCTTCCCGACTGGTTGGCTTTTGACAAGCTAGCACACAACTGGATGGCTAGGGTAATGTGGGGAGCGATTTATGTGGTCATTTACTATTTTGTGGTTACCCAATGGTGGATGTGGCTATTTCTTCCAGTAACTTTTGGTTTAGGTGCTTTACATGGTTTAGCCATTAATTGGTGGGCGCATAAATTTGGCTATACTAATTTTAAAAATGATGAGACTTCTAAAAATATCCTCCCAATTGACATCCTTTTTTGGGGCGAAGGCTATCATAATAATCATCATGAAAATCCATCCAGAGCAAACTATGGTGTGAAATGGTATGAATTAGATTTCGGTTATGGAATGGTTTTACTGATGGATAAAATTGGAATTATCCAATTAAAGAAAAAATTGAAGCCCATTCCAGTAATTGCAGTAGTTTCAAATAAAGAACAAATTTTAGAAAAGGTAATTTAAAATAATTCTGTTGAAGGAGTTTTAGAAAGGCTCATGCCTTTAAATCATAATTTAAATAGATAAAGTCCTTATCATTTTTAAATATTATATTATAAAAAAGGAGAACATTTCTGCTCTCCTTTTCATTTTTCAATTAATTCTAATTATTTATCAGCCGTCCAAACATCGTTGGTGGAATCCGTATCGGGCAGAATATGCCCCGGATCTGAACTTATGGATTCAATAGCTTCTGTAGATGGGTAAAGGAAAGTCCAAACGTTGTTGCGTTCCCAAATTTCTACCGGTAGTTTTACAGTTTCTGTTTTACCACTTACTGTTTTAATTTCTAGAGAAACTGGCAAAGGCATTTTCTCTTTACATTCTATGGTAATATATACTCCTTTTTTAGGATCATCTTTCACATATTTAACCCCATTTACTGCAATATCAGCTTTCCAATTGTTCATAAACCAACCTCTCCAAAACCAATTCAAGTTCTCTCCCGAAACATTTTCTATGGTTCTAAAGAAATCTGACGGTGTTGGATGTTTGAAAGCCCAACGATCAATATAGGTTCTAAAAGCTTTATCAAAACGCTCAGGCCCTAAAATCTGCTCTCTCAATAAAGTTAATCCGGTACCTGGTTTGAAATAACATAATACGCCAATATGATTCTCTTTCATGTTATCAGGACTAGACATAATAGGTTCAAAAATTGGATTCATCAAATATTCTGATGTTTTATGCATATCTATGCTCGCTTTTGGCTTGTATTCGCCATTATTAAAAGCGGCAGTAGATAGTGTATTGATAAAAGTATTGAAACCTTCATCCATCCAAGCGTATAAACGCTCGTTAGAGCCTACAATCATTGGGAACCAGTTATGACCAAACTCATGATCAGTTACACCCCATAAACTTGCCTTTTTAGATTTCCAACCACAAAATACAATTCCAGGATATTCCATACCACCTTCGTTTCCCGCTACATTTGTAGCGGCAGGATAAGTAAATTCATGCCATTTATCTGAGTTAAACTCGATAGATTTCTTAGTATATTCTGTGGATCTTCCCCAAGCTTCGTTACCTTCACTTTCTACCGGATAAGCGGAAATTGCCAAAGGAGTTTTTCCACTAGGCATATTCATTTTAGCAGCATCTACCACAAAAGCAGGTGATGATGCAAAAGCAACGTCTCTCGCATTTTGCAGTTTAAAATGCCAGGTTAATTCTTTTTTTCCTGTTGGTCTTGATGCCGGATCAGTCACTTCAGCTGCTGTTCTAATCATTACTGTAGCGTCACTTTTAGCCGCCGCATCCCACCTTTTAACTTGCTCTGGGGTGTAAACTTCTTTAGGATTAACCAGTTCACCCGAACAAACTACGATATGACTTGCTGGCGCTGTAATTTTAATATCGAAATCCCCGTATTCTAAATAAAACTCACTCGGACCAGTGTAAGGAATGGTATTCCATCCATTCACATCATCAAAAACACACATTCTTGGATACCATTGCGCTACGGTAAATATCTTACCATTTTTGGTTTGTAACCATCCCATTCTATCAGAACCATATTCTGGAGAAATGAAAGAAAAATCAATTTGAACTTTTAACTCTCCCCCATTTGCCTTTAAATTTTCAGGTAAGAAAATCTGAATACGAGTGTCATTAATTAGGTATTTCAAATTTACGTTCTGAGATTTCCCATTTAAACCCACAAGTTTTACTAAACTGATTTTATGACCGGCTTCAAATGTCTCCCCATGACTTCCATTTCTACTTCCATCAGGAGGAATTATTGCCGAACCTCTGGAATCATCTTTAAACAAATTTTGATCAAGGTTCATCCAGATAAAACCCATTTCCTCGGGGCTGTTATTGGTATAAATTAAAACCTCGGATCCGGTCACCTTATTTTGGTCGTTATCCAAAGTTGCACTTAATTGATAGTCAGCTCTATTTTGCCAATATTGGGGTCCAGGTTGGCCGCTACCTGTCCGATAGGTATTGCCATTTTGAGTATAGAAAAAAGGACCGAAAGCATCATGATAATCATAATTACCAGTAGTTACTGGCTTAGTATTTTGTGCTTGTACAAAGCCCAAAAAGCTCAATGTAAATACACAAAAAGCTGCAAAAAATTTAGTTTTTAGCATAATTAATAAATAAGAAAAGAAATATATAAT
>JAHJVW010000102.1 GCA_018828585.1 Bacteroidota bacterium | reverse complement strand
CTTTGTTGCAGCGTCTAAATCTGCATTGCTTACTCCATTTAATAATAAATTTAAATGAAGGTTGATTAAGCTGTTATAATCTTTTGTACTATCAAAAGTAAAATTTCTACCTTCTACTTCTACCTCAAATTGATCGCCGCTTTCATCATCAGCAAAAACTATTGGAGTGGTTCCATAAGTTCCGCTTAAATAGACTCCTGGATATTTAGCTCCTTGTGGAGTGCCAATCTCCAGCTCGAGTTTAATTTTACTATATACACCAGAAGGAATGGTAAAATCTCCAGCAGAGGCATTTACATTAAATAAATCTACTTTTCTTGATCCTTCAGATTTATATCTGATCTCAGTAGCATTGTCTTTAGTGGCTTTAAAGTCAATTTCAGATACATATACATATCCAGAGGTCCAAGTTATACCAGTTGGCACAGTGTTGGTTGAAACGGCCGCACCAAAGGTTTTTAAATCCGAAGTATTTGCAGTTTTTACTGCACCAGAGTTTACTGCATTAAATTGGAGAGATAACTTTCCTGAACCAGAAGGACTGCTCTTTTTACATGCAGCTAATACGGTAACTGCTAGCAAAACAAAAGATATACTCTTAATGATATTGCTAATTGAATTTGTTTTTTTCATGATTTTTAATTTTTAGTAATTAATGTTTAAACGATCAAACTTTTTAAAAGTTGCAGTTGTTTAACAACAATTGAATGATTGTTATGAATAGATATCAATTACCTTGCCAACCTCAAAAAAGAAAAAATTAAAGCGAGAACTTTAAAAACAGCGTAGGCGTAAACGGGACTGCCTGTGAATAGATGTTTAAAGTGTTTTGCTCGGCTGGGATTCTCTCATAATTACTGGCCTTTATATTTTGGGTATTAAACAAATTAAGGATAGAAATACCCGTTTCTAAATGATACTGTTTTCTTGAAAAACGATAAGTGGCAGCAACATCAAAACGATGATAAGCTAATTGATTCGTGTTTGGATTTTCCAAAGGGTTTGTACTGGGAAATCCCGAACCATAAACATAATTTGCAGAAAGATAGAAAGGAGAAAGATTTAATACCCCCGCAAACTTCAACTCATGTCTTTGATCTTGTGGCGCTCGTCTATAAATTTGGATGGTTTGTTTATTTACTTTTTTAGGAAAGCGTTCCTGAGTACTACTTAAAGAATAAGAAATCCAAGCCATGCTTCCCTTATACTCCTTTTTAATTAAAAAATCTATTCCAATTGCCCTGCTATCACCAGCAATAGATTTTCTACCCGCTCTACCATCAACAAAACGAGTAATGCCATTGGTGTTTTTTAGGTAAACATCAGTATTAAACCAAAATTGATTTTTCTGATAAGTAGACCCTAAAACCCAATGTTGGGAACGATAAACCGGTACATTTTTACCATCGCTAACGGTCCATTGATAATGGAAATTCCCTTCATCATCTACTACACCATTGTAGGCAATAAACTGATTGTACAAACCCCATGAAGCCGAAACTTTAAAATTTGGATTAAACTGATAGGAAGTTGCGAACCTAGGTTGAGCATAAACTTTTCGAAGCTCTATATCATAATCAGCCCTGATACCCGGGGTAATTTTAAACCTTGGAGATATAAAATAAGCATCCTCAATAAAAGAATTAATTCTGTTGTTTTCGTATGAATTATTAAGCTTTTGGATATTTAAAGAGTCTTGTTCTAAGGTGGTTTTATTGTTGATAAAGCCTAAACCTAAAAGCAAATTAGAGCTTTTAGTAGCGAGCAATTTATGGGTAAGTTTTATGCTGGTTTCTCTGATATTGTTTCGGATTAAATCAGTAGTTCCGTTTTTATAACTATTATCTGATGGTTTTCTTAAATCTAAATTTTTAGAAGTGTAGCTATTTAATCCGGATGAAGCGATAGTGATATTAGAAATTCCTCCTTTTGCCCAGTTTTTCGAGTAAAATGCGGCTCCTCCAAATTGATTATTCTTCTCTAAATTTAACCCATTGATGTAGAAATTATATTGATTGGTGGTGTAAGAGGAGCTGAAGTTGTCTTTCCCTTTAAATAAACTCAAATAATAATCATCTCCCTTATTTGACCGCCCTGAGAATTTTAGGTTATAATCTTCAAAATTATATTTAGGCTTTACTGTTAGGTCTATAAGTTGTTTAGCGCCATTTCGAGTATTTACCGATGGTGTTAAACTATAATCATTATATAAATTATAATAAGTTTGCCGTCCCGCAACCATTAATGCGGTGTTTTTAAACAGTGGAGTACTAGCCGAAAGGTTTAAGGTTAAATTATTTACACTAACTTTTAGGGCGGGTTTAATAATTCCACCATCTACTCCTGTAATATTAACAATCCCACCAACCCTATCTCCTTGTTCTACCCCATAACCTCCTTTTTGTATTGATAAATCTTTTGTAATTAAAGGATTAATGGCACCAATGTTATCATTAAAATTTTTCAAACCGAAAACGGTAAAGCCATCAAAGGAAAGCTTG
>JAHJVW010000101.1 GCA_018828585.1 Bacteroidota bacterium | reverse complement strand
TACACTAATTAAAAATTTTTCATTTTTTTAATCCTTGGGTGACAGTCTAAAATTAAAACTAATGTTAATTTTAGATGAAATTTTAGTACTAAATAGCTTATAGCATAAGCTTTTATGAAATAAACTCTACCTGTTTGGTATACCAGCCGATTGGATGAAAAGCCTGATTGTTGGAAAGACTTTAGTTTAGGGCGGACTTGTAAGCCTGCGGAAAGCGGGGCTAACGCTCCTATTATAGATGAATTTGCTTTTCAAAAACAAGAAATAAAAAAGCCTTTCTATAGGATGTTATAGAAAGGCTTAAGAATCACTAAATCCAAATTTTTATAAACTGCTTACTTCATCAATGTTTTTTTGGATGTAATCTATTTGAGTCTGTAATTCCATTTTAGTGGCAGCATCTGCCTTTTCAAGTTGAGTCTTCTTGCTATTTAATAAATTTGTTAGCATTACTTTCATGTATTTATCAATACCATAAGCTTTGTATTGTACGGCTAAACTTTTTAACTCATCAACACCTTGTTTAATGTAGCTTGTATTGTTGATTTTCATTAACATGCTGATGTATCCAGCAAGGAGTTGGAATTTAGACTGTATCGCCGCGTCAGTAAAAGCTTTATGAACATAAGGAAAATCAGATTCATTGCCTTTAGCAATATAAATATTCATAATTGCTGCGGCTAAATCACTTTTACTATCTTTTTCTAAATTTTTTGCAAGTGCATAAACTTCGTCTTTATCCAAAGTATTAATAGCATTTAAAGCAGCACCTTCTATAGCATAAGAAGGATTCTTTAACGATTCTCTAAAAAATGGTAAATAAGTTTTATCATTTAGAGTGGCTAAAGATTCTATAGCCGCTGCTCTAACTAAGGTATGGTCGTCTATTTTTGCCAGAGAAACCACACCAGGAATTGCAGCTTTGCCTAAAGCTGGATCGTCTAATTTGATTGCTTTAATGGCTTTGATTCTTAATTCAAAGTAAGGATCTTTTAGGGCTACTAATAGCAATTGTTGAGCGATAGGTTCTTTGATATTTTTGATAGCGGCATTTATGGCTTCTAACCGATCAATATAGAGGCCCGCTTTTTTATATTGATAAGCAAACTCATCCATCGTTTTATTATCAGTTTTACGCAACAATAAAATTTTATCAGCATCCACATTTACTAAATCGGGTTTAGCACTAAGTTGGTAAGAAATAGAATCAGAACGATTGGTCATCCAGTATTGATGTGTTTCTTTTTTGCCATTTGTATACACATCAATTTTCATTGGAAGAATGAAAACGCTGTCTTTTTGTGTTTGACTTAGATAAACAGTTTCTGTTTTAGAACCTTCATTCCATTTATAATTGATCGTTAAATCAGGATTGCCAGCGCCATAATACCATTGATTAAAAAACCAATTTAAATCTCTTCCACTAGCCTTTTCAAGGGCTAAACGCAACTGTTGGGCTTCACCATTTCCAAATGCATTTTGAGTTAAGTAGATATTTAATCCTTTAAAAAAAACATCTTCACCTAAATAATTACGTAGCATATTTAATATACGTCCGCCTTTTTGATAAGTCACCACGTCAAACATGTCTTCTTTATCCTTATAATGAAAACGGATCAGTTTTTTAGATTTTGAAGTTGGATCAGCTAAATAAGACTGCATGGCTTGATAATTATGAGCATCTCCTGCATCTTTACCTTCGGCGTGTTCAGCCCATAAAGTTTCGCTAAAATCAGCAAAAGATTCATTAACTGACAAATTACTCCAGCTCTCAGTAGTTACATAATCACCAAACCATTGATGAAAGAGTTCATGAGCAATAGTAACTTCTCCTTCACCTCTTCCATCTAACATTTCTCTTGGAGTCTGCTGAACATAACTACCATGCAAAGTAGCCGTAGTGTTCTCCATTGCTCCACTCACATAATCTCTCACCACAATTTGAGCGTATTTATTCCATGGATAATCTATCCCTAATTTTTTGGAATAGAAATCAATCATAGCGGGTGTTCTGCCAAAAATCTCTTTGGCATAAGGTGCATATGCGGGCTCTAGATAATAGTCTACAGGAACATTATTCCATTTATCATGATAAATTTTAAAATCACCAACAGCCATCATAAATAAATAAGGAGAATGTGGTTTATCCATTTTCCATGTATCAGTACGGGTGCCGTCATTATTTTTCTTTTGACTAATGAGTGCCCCATTAGAAAGTGTAACGTATTTTGAAGGAACAGTCATGATAATCTCTTCTGTTGTTTTCTGACTAGGATGATCGATAGTTGGAAACCATGCAGATGAGCTTTCACTTTCTCCTTGGGTCCAAATTTGAACTGGTTTACCTTTTACTGTACTATCCGGATTGATAAAGTATAAACCTTTGGCATCACTAATAGCAGCGCTACCTTTAACTTTAAGCTCGTTTGGTTTTGATGTATATTCAATATAAATGGTATATACTTCTCCGGCTTTATACGTTTTATCTAAATTTATTTTCAACTCTAAACTATCATAGGTAAATTTTAAAGGGGCATTCTTTGTTCTATTTACCAAAGCAACATTTATGATGTCCATGCCTTTAGCATTTAATGTTAAAGAATCTGTTGGATAAGCATAAGGCTTTAAGGTTACCCACTCTTTACCATATAGGTAGGCTTTTTTATAATCAAACTTTACATCTAGCTTAGTGTGTACCAAACTGTTAATTTTTGCTGGAGTGGCTCTATAAATTTTTAAAGCACTATTCTCATCACCATTTTTTTGCTGTGCTAAACTTTGTAAACTTACAAAGCCAAGTGCAATTAAAAGGATTTTAGAACTTGTGGTAATTCCCATGTTTTATTGATTTATGATTTTTATTGTTTGTAAATAAGACCGCTTTTCATGACAAAGGTGACGCTTTGAAGAATACTAATATTTTTTATTGGATCATCGTCAACAGCGATAATATCGGCTGTTTTGCCTTTTTCTATACTGCCCGCAATAGCTGTAATTCCTAATAAATCGGCGGCACTTTTTGTGGCGGCTTGTATGGCTTCCATAGCAGGCATTCCAGCCTCTGTCATGTAAACGAATTCCTTTGCGTTTTTGCCATGAGCGTAAACACCAGCATCAGTTCCGAAGGCTATTTTAACGCCAGCTTTATAAGCTCTTGCAAAAGTACCTTGAATAAGGGGACCAATTTCACTCGCTTTTTTTGTGATTACTGGGGGATAATAATTTGGAATTTTAGCAGAATCAGCTACAGATTTACCTGCTATAATGGTTGGAACCAAGTATGTTCCATTCTTCTTTGCCAGTTCCATTCCTTCAGCATCCATAAAGGTTCCATGTTCTATAGAGGCTACTCCTCCTATAATGGCTCTTTTAATTCCTTCGGCACCATGTGCGTGGCAAGCTACTTTCATTCCATAATCTTTAGCAGTTTCAACTACAGTTCTAATTTCATCGCTGCTATATTGGGCACCAGAACCATCTTTGCTTAAGTCTAAAACACCACCCGTGGATGCTATTTTAATAAAATCTGCTCCATTTTTAAACTGTAAACGAACAGCTTTAACCAATTCGTCTTTACCATCAGCAACACCATCTTTTGGTTGAGCAGGGTTAGGAAATAAATCTTCACTTAAACCATGAGTGGGGTCCATGTGTCCACCTGTGGCAGAGATTGCTATTCCGGCGGTTAAAACGTGTGGTCCAATTACCTCGCCTTTATCTATGGCTTTTCTTAAAGCAATGTTTACACCGCTTCCACCACAATCCCTTACAGTTGTAAAACCAGCCATTAATGTTTTGCTGGCAAAAACGGTTGATCTGAAAGCAACGTCTGCTTTGTTAGAGGTCATGTCTTCTCTAAAATTGTCTTTGCTGGTTTCGTGTTCTAAATGCACATGACAATCTATTAAACCAGGCAATACCGTTTTATTTTTTAAATTGATGACTTTATCTGATGAGGAGCCACTTTTATAGCCACTTATTACATCAGTAATTTTTGAACCATCAATTACAATGGTCATTTCTGATAGGGTTTTGCCCGAGTTAACATCAATTAAATGCCCACACTGCAAATAAGTTTTTTGCGCATAGGTATGTAAGCTGATGAATAAAATAAAGAGTGTAAAGATTTTTTTCATTGAGTTATTTTTAGAGGTAAGAAAGATAGAAAATTATTCTCGGGCTTTATAATTTGAAATGGTTTGCTTTAGCGAGTAAACAGGTTTTGTTTTCCTTTTAAAAAAAATAGGATTGCAGCTAGGCCATGAAAAACGCGATCCGTAGCGAATCGCGTAAATTTAAATTGATAGATCACTTCTACATAGAATTTTAGGATAATTCTATAACTATTTGTCAATCACCTTCACCATCAAGCCTTTTACTACGGGTTCTTTTAAAGTCATCCCATTTAAAATGGCAATATCTTCTCTCTTTTTGCCATCATTGATTCCACGAATGGTTAGAATTTCGCCTAATGTGGTATTTCCTGTAGCCGTTATAACTTTAATTCGATCAGGCTTTCTATTAATTTTTTCTTGGTCAGTCAATTGTCTGAAACCAGACATGGTATTACTAAATAGGGTGTCGTAATAACTAAAGCTATTGGCGTCAGTTACCCCTATCATATGATAAATGTTGTTACCATATGCAATAAAATAAGAGAGGGTCCTGATAGCAGGTGATTGTTTCTGTTGATCAGCAGGCTGGTCAGCAATCACTCTTAAGACACTTAATCCATTAATAGTGGTTTGGTCATTTTGAACAACAGTAAGATTGTAATTTTTAATTACTGCATTTGCCGCTTCTTGTAAGGTTTTACCTGGCGCTAAACTTAGCATCATTAAAGCTTTTCCATCGGCTTCTGCCATTTGAAAAGATTGGGGACTATTATTGGTTTTCCAATTGGCAGGGATTGGGAATTGAAATTTTAAAACAGGATGGTAAAAAGTATTATTTTCTACAAAGCCTTGCTTTGGATCTTCTCCATAAACAATGCCATCGATCTTTTTTAAATAACTATTTCTAGCAACGATAGGATCGGTCAATTTTTCTTTCCTTTGCCATTGAGTTGCCAATTTATCCACCGTAACCATCCGCTCACCAGGATTTGGGTGGGTAGAAAGAAAATCGGGTAATTGATTATTGTTTTTTGCTGATATTCTTTCTAGAGTTCCAAAAAAATCAGCCATTTGGTGTGCATCGTAATTAATTTTACTAGAATATTCTACTCCTAATTCATCTGCTTGTCGCTCCGCATCCCTTCCAAATTTTAAAAATAATAAGCTTAATCCTTGCGAAGCTTGTTGGCCATATTGAGCAATGGTAGGAGAAATGATCATTCCTGCTAATAACCCAATTTGACCTAAAGTTGCATTTGCTTGTTGAGACACCGTGTGACGAGCAGTGATGTGTCCTATCTCATGGCCCAAAACTCCTGCAAATTCTGCTTCATTATTAAAATTTGCCATAATTCCCCTTGTAAAATAAACATAACCAGGTATAGCAAATGCGTTAACAACTTCGGAGTCTACAATACGAAAGTTGTATTCAATATTAGGACGGTGAGAAATGGCGGCCATTTGTTTTCCCTTTGCGCTAATGAAGTTTTGAAGTTCTTGATTTTCATAAAGTCCATACTCGGCAATAATTTGAGGATCAGCATCTTTACCCATTTGAATTTCTTGCGCCTCCGACATTAAAACCAATTGTTTTTTACCTGTTACGGGATTAATTGCGCAGCTATTGAATAGAAATGTTGATATGATGACGATTGAAATGGAAAGTAAATTTTTGTTCATGGTGGTTAATTATGGATTAACCAAGGCTAAACAAAATTAGTACCGTTTTTTTGATTTCATTTTTTTAAAAAGAAAAAACCGATTTAAGATTTCTCAAATCGGTTTAAATTATAGCCTTTAGTTATTGTATCACTAACAATATTGTTCGAAAGCACCTATTAAATTATCGGCAATCATTTGTGCCGGGCGACCTTCAATTTGGTGACGTTCCACAATATGTACTAACTTTCCGTCTTTAAATAAAGCCATCGATGGTGAAGATGGAGGGTAAGGCAACATGTGATTTCTGGCTGCGTCAACCGCATCTTTTTCCATCCCTGCAAAAACAGTAACTATTTTGCTTGGTTTTTTACCTTCTTGCACAGCAATTTTAGCGGCAGGGCGGGCATTCGCTGCTGCACAACCACAAACCGAGTTTACTACTACAAAAGTAGTTCCTTCACTATTAATAGCATTAGCAACTTCTTCCGCACTTTTTAATTCTTCAAATCCAACGCTAGTTAAATCGGTACGCATTGGGGCAACTAAATATTCTGGATACATTTTTTTGAGTTAAAAGTTCTTAATATGTCAAAAGTATAAAGTCAAAAGTATAAAGTCAAAAGTATAAAGACCTTAATAACCTTACAAAATTAATCTTTTATGTTTTGGTTGGCAATATTGTACATCAATAGTTTGTCATAAATAAATGAGTGACTATTTTTTTGTGTTATAATAATCTTTCGTTAGCTCTACAACTGAATTTTGCACTTGTTCTAAAGAACATATCTTATAATGCGAAGGAAAAAATGATTTTTTTTGTATCTCATCTTCGCTTAAGCTTAATAAGCTTTTATCTAAAGCTTTAAAAGCTTTATCAGCTTTAATTTCACAAATTTTCAAAACATCTTTTACCAATTCTTCTATAGACTCTATATTAAAATTGAATGAAGACAAACTTAATCCAGAAAGGAAAGTGTTAGCAGTACTCTCATCAAACTGCATTACTAAATTACTCAATGAAAAAATTTCCGATCCAGCATGAGCAACATGTTTATTTCTTATATCAATAAGAACATCATGTAATACTATTTGTTGTGATTTTAAGTTTTTAAGCTGATCTTTTTCTAATTTTACTTTTCTCACATCAGCTTTAGAAAAAGCTTTTCCATAGACTATTACTATAAAAATGCTTAAAGATTCACGAATAATATTTTCTGCAATATCTGTTTTTAACTTATCTAAAGCTTCTAGAACACTTTTCAAGTCTTCCATTATTAACAGATAACCCATATATCTTTTAGCATAATCTGAATTAAGAATGATATGTCTTTTGTTCGGATCTCCTATTTTTAATATTGTTTTATCATTAAATTTTATATAGTTATCCATTCTGCAATATAAAAATTCTTAACAATTCCATTACCTCAACCATTTGAAATTCACAACGCCATTCCTTACCTTTGCGATTCACTAAATAAATAACTATGTCATCAGTAGAGACAAATTACGTTCCTTTTAAAGTAAAGGACATTTCCCTAGCAGAATGGGGAAGAAAAGAAATTGGATTAGCGGAAGCAGAAATGCCAGGTTTAATGGCTTTAAGAGAAGAGTTTGGCGCAAGTCAACCACTTAAGGGAGCTAGAATTGCAGGATGTTTACACATGACCATCCAAACTGCAGTTTTAATTGAAACTTTAGTAGCTCTTGGAGCTGATGTGACTTGGTCTTCTTGTAACATTTTCTCAACACAAGATCATGCAGCAGCAGCAATTGCAGCAGCAGGAATTCCGGTTTACGCTTGGAAAGGCTTAAACGAAGAAGAATTTGATTGGTGTATCGAACAAACTTTGTTTTTCGGTGAAAACCAAGAACCTTTAAACATGATTTTAGATGATGGTGGTGATTTAACTAACATGGTATTGGATAAATACCCTGAGTTAGCTGCTGGCATCAAAGGAATCTCTGAAGAAACTACCACTGGTGTTCTTCGTTTACACGATCGTGTGAAAAAAGGAACTTTACCAATGCCTGCAATCAACATTAACGATTCTGTAACTAAATCTAAATTTGATAATAAATACGGATGTAGAGAGTCTTTAGTTGATGCAATCCGTAGAGCAACTGACATTATGATGGCTGGTAAAGTAGCTGTTGTTTGTGGTTATGGCGATGTAGGTAAAGGTTCAGCAGAATCTTTGGCAAGAGCAGGTGTAAGAGTTATCGTTACTGAAATTGATCCAATTTGTGCTTTACAAGCTGCAATGGAAGGTTACGAAGTAAAGAAGCTAAATACGGCTATTAAAGAAGTTGATATTGTAGTTACTGCAACAGGTAATAAAGACATTGTTAGAAGCGAGCATTTTGAAGCATTAAAAGACAAAGCTATCGTTTGTAACATTGGTCACTTTGATAATGAAATTGATATGGCATGGTTAAATAAAACTCATGGTGCGTCAAAAATCGAAATCAAACCTCAGGTAGATAAATATACTATTGACGGAAGCGACATCATCGTTTTAGCAGAAGGTAGATTAGTAAATTTAGGTTGTGCAACTGGTCACCCATCATTTGTAATGTCAAACTCATTTACTAACCAAACTTTAGCACAAATGGAACTTTGGACAAATACAGGCGCTTATGAAAATAAGGTTTATGTATTGCCTAAAACATTAGACGAGAAAGTTGCTCGTTTACACCTAGCTAAAATTGGTGTAGAATTAGAAGAGTTGCGTAACGACCAAGCAGAATACATTGGTGTAACTGTAGAAGGTCCTTTCAAATCTGATTCTTACAGATACTAAGTATCAAGATTTAAGTATAATTAACAAGACCGTTCTGAGATAATCAGAGCGGTTTTTTGTTTTTTAGAAAAACAAGGTTTTGTTGCTACTAGGTTCCACTAGTCCGGCTGTACGCACTCGCTTTCTTAATGCTTTCGAAAGCATTAAAAAGACCTCAAACAATTGCTTCCATCCGGTTTAGTACTTCTGTATTTCATCTATCCAACGCTATTAATAACAGATATGCTTTTTTAATATTTTAAAATCTTACCTTTGCGCCATTATTGAGAAAAAGGCACAACAGCCTCTTTCTCAATAATATCATTAAAAAAGAGTATGAAAAAAATTGTTGATTACAGAAAGCTATTAGAAGTAACAGAAGAAGCAACTCTTGCCGAATTAAAATCAGTTTACAGAGGCTTGATGAAAAATTGGCATCCAGATAAATTTCAGGATGCTATTGAAAAAGTAAATGCCGAAGAAACCAGTACTAAAATGATAGAAGCCTATCACTTTTTAGTAAGTATAGCGCCAGAAACTCGTGAACAAAATTTAACAGCGTATACTGAAACCATCGCCAATTCAAATATTCAAGATTTTGAATTTAAATCTCAGGTTCTAACTGTTGATTTTTATGATGGCAATACCTACGAGTATTTCGATGTTCCTAAAGCCATCTATGTAAAATTAGTAAATGCTGATTCCCGTGGAAGGTTTGCCAGAAGACATATTTTTAACGAATATGTTTATAGAAGTACCAGCAAATTAGTAGCTACTACTGCATAACTCAATAAAAAATCGCATCTTTAAGAATGGATATTCAAAAAAAGATTTTCGGTTTTTTAGTAATAGCTTTTATGATGATGGCAGGTATTTCTTACAGTCAAGATAAAACCAAGATTTCCAAGCAAGCCAGCTCTAAAATTGATCAGGTTGTTGAAGTCGCATGTGGGCAATGTCAGTTTGGTTTAAAAACCCAAAAAGGATGCGATTTAGCAGTAAGAATAAATGGTAAAGCTTATTTTGTTGATGGAACTGACATCGACGATCACGGCGATGCACATGCTGATGATGGTTTTTGCAACGCTATCAGCAAAGCTAAAGTTAAAGGCGAGATTGTAAAAGGAAGGTTTAAAGCAACTTCGTTTAAACTTTTGCCTGATAAATAAACCACCCCGTAAAACTATTTTAAAGCCTGAGCATTTCTATATTTGTACATGTCTCCAACAAAACTTTCTGTCAATATCAATAAAATTGCTACGCTTCGTAATTCTCGTGGTGGCGATAATCCGAATCTTGTAAAAACAGCCTTAGATTGCGAGCGTTTTGGTGCGCAAGGAATCACAGTTCATCCTCGTCCAGATGAACGCCATATCCGTTACCAAGATGTTTTCGACTTAAAAGCTAAAATCAAAACCGAGTTTAATATTGAAGGTAATTGCCAAGAAGATAAATTCGTAAAATTGGTTTTAGATAATCTGCCGACTCAAGTCACTTTGGTACCTGATGCATTGGGGCAAATTACTTCCAACCATGGTTGGGATACCATCAAACATCAAAATTATCTTCAAGATATTATCGCGGTTTTCAAAGAGAAAGGAATACGTGTTTCTATTTTTGTTGACCCCAACACCGAGATGGTTGAAGCCGCAAAAACTACGGGCACAGATCGAATAGAATTATATACCGAGGCTTATGCCAAGCAATTTGAAAATAACCGAGAAAAAGCAATTCTTCCTTATATCAATGCGGCTCATAAAGCCAACGAATTAGGAATTGGGATCAATGCTGGGCATGATTTAGATTTACATAATCTCCAATATTTCGCACAACACATTCCAGGTTTATTAGAGGTAAGTATAGGTCATGCTTTAATTTGTGATGCCTTGTATTTGGGTTTGGAGAATACCATACAGCGTTATTTGTATCAGTTGAAATAATGTTAATATGAATTAATTATATTTGATTATAGAAAAATTCTAAATCATGACTATAACAGCAATCAGAGAAAAACTCCAAGAATACATTAAAACAGCCGATGATAAAAAAATCAAAGCCATTTTTACTTTGGTTGAAAACGATATTGAAGAGAAATACAATTGGTGGGAGGATAAAGAATTTGTAGCTGAATTAGATGAAAGTGTGCAAAACTGTGTTGATGGAAAAGATAAAGGGTTTACTTTAGAAGAAATAGACGCCGAAATAAAGAGTAAAAAGCAAGTTTCTGCTTAAGTATGGATTACTTTTTTCAATTCACTCCAAAAGCAAAAAAAGAATTTATCGATGCGTATGATTTTTATGAAGAACAAATATTTGGCTTAGGGGATAAATTTAGGCGTGAGGTTTATTATTTCGTCTCGTTAATTATTAAAAACCCACTTTCTTACCCTTTAAAAAGTAAAAAACTAAGAGAAGTTGTCTTAAAAAAATTTCCTTTTATTATTATTTATAGAATCGAAGATACGAATAGTACAATCTACGTTTCCTCCATATTCCACACCAAAAGAAATCCAAAACTCAAATAGGATTTAGATGGTAAAACAATATTCCCTTCCGGATTTCTTAGGAAAATCCAAATCAACAATTGTAGTTGATGTGCGTACACCTTTAGAATTTGTGCAAGGGCATATTACTGGAGCAGTCAATATTCCAATCTTCACCAACGAAGAACGAGTGCTTGTTGGAACAACCTACAAACAACAAGGCAGACAACCCGCTATTCTTTTAGGATTCGAATTAACTGGCCCAAAATGGGCAGAGTTTATTCGAAAAGCAGAGGAAGTGGCTCCGGATAAAAAAATATTGGTCCATTGCTGGAGAGGTGGAATGCGTAGCGGAGCGATGGCTTGGGCTTTTGATTTGTATGGTTTTGAAGTTGGTACGTTAAAAGGTGGATATAAAGCTTTCAGAAGAGCTGGAATCGATGCATTTTCAAAAACATATCCTTTTATGATTTTGAGCGGAAGTACAGGGTCAGCAAAAACTAAGATTTTACAAGCGTTGAAATCATTAGGCGAACAAGTCATCGACTTGGAAGATTTAGCAAAACATCAAGGCTCATCTTTTGGGTCTATGGGTAAGTTGGAACAACCCTCTCAAGAGCAATTCGAAAATCTTTTTGGATCAGAACTTCAAGAAATGGATTGTTCTAAAAGAATTTGGTTAGAAGATGAAAGCGTAACCATTGGTAAAAGAGTGATTCCGAAACCTATTTGGGATCAAATGCGGAAAGCCCAAGTGGTTAAAATTGATATTCCGAAAGATGAAAGAATCGAATTTCTGAATGAAGATTACGGAAATTTGGATAAAGATTTTTTGAAAGCATCTGTTTTAAGAATTTCTAAACGTTTGGGTCCTTTAGAAACCAAACTGACATTACGAGCGATAGATGAAGGCAGGATGAAAGATTTCATCAAACAGGTTTTGGTTTATTATGATAAAACCTATGCTAAGGGTATAAATTCTAGAAGTCAAGATTCGATTTATACGTTGCCGTTAAATCAAATCAATCCAGTAGAAAATGCAAAAGCAATTTTAAATTTTGCAAATCAAATTTAAGGATGTTATAGAAACGTCAGAAAAAATATAAAATGGAAGACATTAAATTGACTCAATATTCTCACGGCGCTGGCTGTGGATGTAAAATTTCACCAGCTGTTTTAGATAAAATATTGCATAGCGGAATTAAATACGAAGCAGATAAAAACTTATTGGTAGGTAATGATACCCGAGATGATGCAGCTGCTTATGATTTAGGCAATGGAATGGCTTTAATTTCTACTACCGATTTCTTTATGCCCATTGTAGATGACGCCTTTGATTTTGGAAGAATTGCATCAGCAAATGCCATTTCTGATGTGTACGCGATGGGAGGCAAACCCGTTTTAGCCATCGCAATTTTAGGTTGGCCGATTGATAAATTAGCGCCAGAAGTTGCCCAAAAAGTGTTGGAAGGTGCTCGTTCTATTTGTGCCGAAGCTGGAATAACGCTTGCAGGCGGACACAGCATTGATTGCCCTGAACCTGTTTTTGGTTTAGCTGTAAATGGAATGGTAGATATCAAAAATTTAAAGCAAAACTCTACCGCTACTGTGGGATGCAAACTTTATTTAACCAAAGCTTTGGGCGTTGGAATTTTAACCACTGCTCAAAAGAAAGGAATTTTAAAAGCCGAACATGCAGACATTGCTCCAAAATCCATGTCGAAACTGAATAAAATTGGCGAGGTGATTGGAAAACTGGATTACGTTAAAGCCATGACTGATGTCACCGGTTTCGGTTTGTTGGGACACCTTTCAGAAATGTGCGAAGGCAGTAATTTACAAGCAGAAATTGATTTTAGCAAAGTTCCTAAACTAAAAGTGATTGATGAATACCTAGAGCAAAAATCTATTCCTGGCGGAACCAATAGAAATTGGGATAGTTATGGACATAAAATTGGCGAGATTACTGAAAGACAAAAACACATCCTCGCCGACCCACAAACCAGTGGAGGTTTATTAGTTGCAGTTGAACCTGAATTTTCAACAGTATTCGAAGCCCTTTTAAAAGAAAATGGAATTCCAGATGAGAATTGTATTTCATTTGGAATCTTATCTGAAAAAATGGATTGGAAATGGATTGAAGTGAAATAAATTATTAGTTTCAGTTTGTTACATTATTGTGTACATTTATATGTACTGAAAATTAAATATTATGGTGATCATTAGTCCAAGTGAATTAAGGGGAAATCTAAAAAAATATTTAGACTTGGCCGAAAAGGAAAGAGTCATTATTCAAAGAGGAAAATCAGAGATGTTTGAATTAACTAAGAAAGATAGAATTAGTGAAGATGACTATTTTGACAATCCTGAGAATTTAAAAATTATCGAAGAAGGAATTACAGACATAAAGAAAGGTAATTTTCAAACACTAGACCCTAAGAAAAGTTTATGGGAAAATATACTCTAAATCTTTCTGCCAGAGCTATTAAGGATTTAAAAGTGATTTATAGATCTGGAGATAAATTGAGTATAAAAAGAATTGAACAAATATTTGAAGAGCTAGCTATATCACCTAAAGAAGGGATAGGCAAGCCAGAAATGTTAAAACATAATTATTCAGGTTTTTGGTCGAGAAGAATAAATCCAAAAGACAGATTAATCTATAAAATTGAGGAAGAAATCATTACGATCTTTGTGATTGCTGCAAAAGGGCATTATGATGATAAATGATTCTATTAGTAAAAGCTAAAATATGCTAAAAGTAATTAAGAATGATAGTGAATACGAAGATGCTCTAGCAAGAGCATACGAATTGATTCAAGGAGATTTTAAAGCAGAAAGTACGGAAGCAGATGAGTTAGAAATACTCACTTTATTGATAGAACATTATGAGAAGCAACACTATCCCATTTCTCCACCATCGCCAATAGCTGCTATCAAATTTAGACTAGAACAATTAGGAAAACCTTTATCAGAACTTTCTGAAATATTAGGAGCAAGAAGTAGACAATCAGAAATATGAAGTGGGAGAAGAAAACTAAGCTTGAGTATGATTAGGAAGCTGCATCAAATTTTAGGAATTCCTGCTGAAAGTTTGATTGGTGAATATTGAAAATTCTAAAATTAGACTGGTTTCTATGCGTGAGGGATTGAAGTGAAAATCCTTTACCCCCTTTTCAGGGATAAAGATTGTAATAAAAAGCCCGATCCCGAATTTATCAGGGACACGCCCAAAATAAACAGATTATAAGATAAATATTTGCCATCAAAACTTTACAATTATCCTATTGTTTAGCTCTTAACAAAAGCATAAAATTTCCTACTTTTGCCCTTTCATTAAATTCGTATTTAATGAGACTTAAAAGCAGCTTAAAACGTTATAATTTTCCCTCTTTATGAAGTTGAATGTAGAGTACAAAGAGCAGTTCGAGCATAGACACATCGCTCCAAACGAAAAGGACACTCAAGCCATGTTAAAAACGGTTGGTGTGAAGTCGATTGATGAACTGATTGAACAAACTGTCCCAGCGAATATCAGGCTTAAAAAAGCAATGGATTTACCCGCTGCTAAAAGTGAGTATGAGTATTTGAAAGATTTAAGACAAACGGCTTCAAAAAATAAAGTTTTTAAGTCTTATATCGGTCAAGGGTATCATGATGTGATTGTCCCTGGAGTAATTCAACGTAATGTATTAGAAAATCCAGGATGGTACACCCAATACACACCTTATCAGGCGGAGATTGCACAAGGTCGTTTACAGGCTTTGTTAAATTTCCAAACGATGGTGTTAGATTTAACAGGGATGCAAATCGCCAATGCATCTTTATTAGATGAAGGAACTGCTGCCGCCGAAGCCATGTTTATGCAATATAGTTTGCGTAAAAAAAGCGAGGCTAAATCTTATTTTATTTCTGAAGAAGTTTTTCCTCAAACCATAGATATTTTAAAAACTAGGGCCCAGCCTTATGGGATCAATTTAGTAATCGGTAATCACCAAACTGTCGAGTTAAGTGACGATATGTTTGGCGCTTTGGTTCAATACCCCGCCGGACATGGTGAAGCATATAATTACAAGGCTTTCGCTGACGCTGCTCATCATAAAGGAATCAAATTAACCGTTGCAGCTGATTTAATGAGTTTGGCATTGTTAACTCCTCCGGGAGAATGGGGTGCTGATATCGTAGTAGGAACTACGCAACCTTTTGGTATTCCGATGGGATTTGGTGGTCCACATGCGGCTTTCTTCGCTACAAAAGAAGAATACAAACGTTCTATGCCAGGAAGAATCATTGGTGTAACCATTGATGCGCATGAGAATTACGCTTTGCGTATGGCTTTGCAAACTCGTGAGCAACATATTCGTAGAGATAAAGCAACTTCAAATATTTGTACTGCTCAAGCTTTATTAGCCATTATGGCGGGGATGTATGCTACCTATCATGGTCCAAAAGGCATTAAAGCAATTGCTGATAGAATTCATGGATTGGCAATATTACTGTCTAAATCTTTAAAAGAATTAGGTTATAAGCAGTTAAATGAAGTTTATTTTGATACTATAAAATTTAATGTGGGTGCTTTGGTAAATCCAATTCACTCGGAAGCATTAAATAATGAAGTAAACTTAAATTATGAGGGGGAGTTCATCACCATTTCTTTAGATGAGACCACCCGTTTATATGACATTGAAACACTGATTAAGGTTTTTGGAAAAGTAAAAGGTAAGAATTTAGGCGATGTTGATTTAGACACTCTTAAAGCGGATATAGAGAGCGTTATTCCTGAAGAATTACAAAGAAAATCAGCTTTCTTAACTCATCCGGTTTTTAATAAACATCATTCAGAGCATGAGATGCTGCGTTACATCAAATCATTAGAAGCAAAAGATTTATCGCTTTGTCACTCGATGATTGCTTTGGGTTCTTGCACCATGAAGTTAAATGCAACTACAGAAATGATTCCTGTAACTTGGCCAGAATTTGGTGGATTGCATCCATTTGCACCAGCTGACCAAACTGGGGGCTATATGCAAATCATGGCTGAATTGAATACTTGGTTAAGTGAAATCACTGGCTTTGCAGCCATGAGTTTACAGCCCAATGCAGGCGCTCAGGGAGAATATACTGGATTAATGGTGATTAGAGCTTATCATCGCGATAGAGGAGATTTTAATAGAAATATTGCATTAATCCCTTCATCCGCACACGGAACCAATCCTGCCTCTGCAGCTATGGCTGGGATGAGGATTATCGTTACCAAATGTGACGAAAAAGGAAATATTGACGTTACTGATTTAAGAGCCAAAGCTGAAGAACACTCAGCAAACTTAAGCTGCTTAATGGTAACCTATCCTTCTACTCATGGAGTTTTTGAAGAATCTATTATCGAGATTTGTGATATTATTCACCAGCATGGTGGGCAAGTTTATATGGACGGAGCCAACATGAACGCTCAGGTTGGTCTAACTTCACCAGCTAATATTGGTGCCGATGTTTGCCACTTAAACTTACATAAAACATTCTGTATTCCTCACGGAGGCGGTGGTCCAGGAATGGGTCCAATTGGTGTGGCAACACATTTAGTGCCGTTTTTACCAGGTCACTCTGTGGTTGATATGGGCAGCGAAAAATCTATTTCAGCAGTTTCGGCAGCACCTTGGGGTTCGGCTTCAATTTTGTTAATTTCTCATGCTTACATCGCCATGATGGGTGAAAAAGGATTAACAAACGCGACTAAATATGCGATACTAAATGCCAACTATATCAAAGAAAGATTAGAAGGTCATTATTCGGTTTTATATTCTGGAGCAAACGGGCGTTGCGCTCATGAAATGATTTTGGATTGCAGAAGTTTCAAGAATGTTGGAATAGAAGTAACTGATATTGCTAAGCGTTTGATGGATTATGGTTTTCATGCACCAACAGTTTCTTTCCCGGTTGCAGGAACAGTGATGGTTGAACCCACTGAATCTGAACCCAAGCATGAATTAGATCGTTTTTGCGATGCCATGATTGCTATCAGAAATGAAATTTCAGACGTTGAATCTGGTCTATTAGATAAAGTAAACAATCCCTTAAAAAATGCACCCCATACTGTTGCTGTTATCACAAGTAACGATTGGGATAAACCTTATACTCGTCAAAAAGCAGCTTTCCCTCTTCCTTATGTTGCCGAACATAAGTTTTGGCCTTCGGTAGGCAGAGTAAACGATACTTTTGGAGATCGTACCTTAATTTGTACTTGTCCTCCAATCGAGGAGTATGAGTTTGATGTTTTGGTTTAAATAAAGATAAATAGTCCATGGACAATTCTCCATGGACTATATTTAGCTATAATTATTCCTCTGTGTTTTTTAAACTCATCAGAAGGTCATAAGCCCCATGAACAACAATATTTTTCTGGAGTAAAGAATCAGCATTTTTGATTGCTGTAAATCCTTTTTCTGTACTTCCCGTCTTCACTTCTATCATTTCAAAATGTGAGGCATCTTTAGCAACAAATACAAAATCTTTTCCTTGGTAATTTACTACTGCGTCTTCTGGTATGCAAGGAGTGTTCCCAGATTGGATTTCTACCTCGGCATTCATAAACATTCCAGGAATTAAGCCGCGTATTTCTTTCTCATTCTCGAAATGACAATGAACTAATACACTTCTATCAGCTCCAAAGTCTTTACCGATTAATAAAATTTCACAATCGTATTTTTTATCGGGCTGGTCATTGCTGTAAGCAGTTAGTTTTTGACCAATTTTTAGCTGGATGGCATCTTTTTCAAAAACGGTTAAAGCTAAATGTAAATCATCGGGGTTAACCAATTCAAAAAGAATTTCATTGGTGTCCACATGCTTTCCAATGTTAGCGTTTACTTTAGTTACATAGCCATCAATAGGAGAAATAATATGTATGCTTGTTGTTATGTTTTCTCCACGCAAATTATTTGCGTTGATATTAATTAGTCTCAATTCCTGTGCTAACGAACTTAATTGGATTTTCAAAGTTTCATAATCTGCACTGGCTTGTTGAAAGATTTTATCGCTACTGGCTTGATTTGCATTAAGGGCTTTCTGTCTCTTGTAATCTGCCTCTGCTTGTTTCAATTTAACTTTCGTAGTCAAATAGTTTTGCTGCAATAAAATGTATTGTTGATCTTCTAATGTTGCTAAAAACTGACCTTTTCTTACATGCATACCTGGCAATAGTTGAGTGCTTTTTAGAAAACCTCCTAAAGGAATACTAATAGAAATCATATTCTGAGGTGGGACATCAATTTGTCCGCTCAGTTTAAGAATGGATGATACATTTTTTGGGGTTAATTTCCCTAATTGAAGCCCAATATTTTTCTTTTGTTGGGGAGTCAACTGAGCCACATTACTTTCTGAAGTTGCTTCAGAAGTATCTGTCTTTTGATCTTTATTGCCACATGAAATTAAAAATGACGACAATAAAATGATAATGATATATCTCATAATATTTTTATTTATTAATTAAGGATTGAAGAATAATGATACTTTCATTTAGATGACTTACAGAAACGAGGTATTGATCTTTTATCACAAGCGCATTATTCATCAATATTACCCAATTAAGGTAATTGATTTCACCATTGCTAAATTGTTCATCTGCCGTTTTAGTAATGATGTCAGCATTTTTTAAAGCAATATTTTCATAATAATCTACAGTCTCTAAGTTTTTTTGATAGTTTTCTTTTTCTTGTAAATAAGTGTTCCGAATATATTCCAGTCCGTCTTTGTAGCTATTCTCATTGAGTGATACTACTACTTTTGCTGCTTTAATACTCGCTTTTTGAGAAGAAAAAAATAAAGGAATTCCTATTCCAACCTGAAAAGATTCGAACCTTTGGTTTGGATTTCCAGTACCATAAATACTCATATTATTATAACCCAAAAGAAGGTCTGGCAAAAGCTTATTACGTTCTAGTTTGAGTTGTGATTCACTTATTGTTGTTGCTTTGTCCAACATTAAGATAGAAGGATGTTGCGCTAATTGGCTACTATCACTTGTGAGAAGAAGTTCTAATTTAAATGCATCAGCTTGTGGAAAGTAAACTTTAGAACTATGAATAAGCCTTTGAAACTGCAATAGCAATGTTCTTTCGTCATAAGTCAAAGCTTTTAATTGCATAGCAATTTGTCCCCGTTGAGACTCTGCAGTTGTTTTTTCTAAGATATTGGATTCGCCTTGTTCTAATCTTAATTTGGCTTTTTTCAAAAAGGATGAAAATATCTCATCGCTTTCTTGTAACAACTTTTTCTTCTCTCTTAGGTAAATCAATTGATCAAAAACGAGACTTACCTGCTTCTTCAATTCATTCTCTTTTAATGAAACTGCGGCTAATTCACGCTGCCATTCCTTATTATTCAGATTTTTTTGAGCAGTATAAATCGTAGGAAATTTAATGCTTTGATTGATAAAAAGCTTGTCATCATTTTGATTCGTATTGAATTTTCCGTACTCGTAATTCACACTAGTTTGCGGAATATTCCAAGCTGTTCCTTTAAGCTGTTCCAATTCGTTTACTTTTAATTTTCCGCTTTTTAGCGATAGATTATTTTGCAATGCAGAGTCTATTGCAGCTTTCAAGGTGATCTTTTCTTGAGCTTGGCTCGATTGTGAAAACCCTATAAAACCTAAAATCAACAAGGGTAAAATCATTTCTTTTTTAGGCTTCCATTTTTTCTCGAAAAAGATGTATAAAATCGGTAGTACATATAAAGTTAAAAAGGTGGCTAAAATTAAGCCTCCAATCACAACTGTAGCTAAAGGTCTTTGCACTTCAGCTCCTTCTCCCGTACTCAAAGCCATAGGTAAAAATCCCAATGACGCTACCAAAGCAGTCATTAAAACGGGTCTCAATCTGGTTTTTCCGCCTTTCATTACAATATCTATTAATGGGGTGTCTTGGTGATGATGTCTTAGTTGATTAAACTCGGCGATGAGTACAATTCCATTCAGTACCGCCACACCAAATAAGGCTATGAAGCCAATACCTGCAGAAATACTAAAAGGCATACCTCTTAAACTCAATGCTAAAATCCCGCCTATAGCGGAAAAAGGAATAGCAGTGTAAATCAACAAACCATATTTTACCGAATTAAAAGCAAAATAAAGCAACAAAAAAATTAAAATGAGCGATACAGGTACCGCAATACTCAAACGAGATTTGGCTTCTTGTAAATTTTGAAAAGCGCCACCATAGGTGATATAATAACCTGTGGGAAGTTTCAACTGCCGGTTTACTTTTTCTTGTAAATCATTAACTGTGGTTTGGATATCTCTATTCCTCACATTAAAGCCAACAATTATTCTTCTTTGTGCATCTTCTCGCTGAATTTGATTGATGTCATTTTTAACGCTTACTTCAGCAACAGCACTTAAGGGGATTTGAACTCCTTGTGAAGTGTTTAATAATAAATTTTGGACATCTGCCAAATTTTCACGTTGATCATTCTCTAACCTTACAACTAGATCAAATCGCTTTTCATTTTCGTAAACCTGACCTGTACTTTGACCTGCAAAACCAGTATTTACTGCATTATTGATATCGGATATGCTTAATCCGTATTTTGCAATGGCGGAGCGATTATATTTAATTACAATTTGCGGCATACCCGAAACTGGTTCAACATATAAGTTTTGTGAACCTTCCACTTTTGAACAGATATTTCCTAATTTTTGAGCATAAGCGGCTAATGTATCTATGTCTTCGCCAAATATTTTACAAACTACATCTTGCCGAGCTCCAGTCATTAACTCGTTAAATCGCATCGCGACTGGATATTGGAAGGAGTAAGTAACACCCGGAATTTGTTTAAGTTCAGCACTCATTTTTGCAGCTAAATCATCATAGTTGTCTGCAGAAGTCCATTCTGATCGATCCTTTAAAATAATAATCATATCACTAGCATCCAAAGGCATGGGATCGGTAGGGATTTCACTACTTCCTGTTTTGCCAACAATCTTTTTGATTTCTGGGAATTTAGCTAGCAATAGCTTTTGACTTTTTCCTAATGCCTTAATAGAAGTATTTAAATTACTTCCCGGTAAAACGCGAGTATCAACAGCAAAATCTCCTTCGGGTAAAGTAGGGATAAACTCACCCCCTAAATTTGATAGGATAAAAGCCGCAACAATTAAAAGGAAAGCAAGAGCAGCCAAGACTATTTTTTTGTAATTCATTACCTTACCTAAGGAATTTTGATAGAAGTTCTCTAGTTTTTCCATCATCCTTGCCGACCAGTTTTTATCAGAAGTTACTTTCTTAGATAAAAATAAAGAACTCATCATGGGAACATAAGTGATGGAAAGTAGGAAAGCCCCAATTAAGGCAAATGCTACAGTTTGCGCCATTGGCTTAAACATTTTCCCTTCTATGCCTTCTAAAGTAAGAATTGGAAGATAAACGATGAGGATGATAATTTGCCCAAAAACGGCACTATTCATCATTTTAGAAGCCGAGTTTTGTACCTCGTGATTCATCTCCTTTTGAGAGAGATGCGTTAAATGGCTGAACTTTTTGGAATGTGTAAGACTATGTAAAACAGCTTCAACAATAATGACAGCTCCATCTATAATTAAACCAAAATCTAATGCGCCCAAACTCATCAGATTGCCACTCACCCCAAAAATATTCATCATAATAATGGCGAATAACATGGCCAACGGAATTACTGATGCAACTAAAATTCCTGCTCTGAAATTTCCTAGGAATAGTATGAGGACAAACAAAACAATTAACGCTCCCTCCACCAAATTTTTACTTACGGTATGGATGGCATTGTTAACCATTTTAGTGCGGTCAAGAAATGCATCAACTATTACACCTTCTGGCAATGTTTTCTGAATCTGTGCAATTCTCTCTTTTACATTTTTGATAACTTCATTGCTATTTGCACCTTTCAGCATCATCACTACGGCACCCGCTACTTCACCTTTTCCATTATAAGTCATGGCCCCATAACGGGTCGCATGGCCAATAGCCACTTTAGCAATGTCTCTAATTAAAATTGGAGTACCATTACTTACGTTTTTAACAACAATATTTTCTATGTCGGGGATGCTACCTACCAGACCTTCGCTCCTAATAAACAGGGCTGTTGGTCCTTTTTCAATATAAGCTCCACCAGTATTCTGGTTATTTTTTGCCAAGGCATCAAAAACTTCAGATATAGAAATTTTATTCGCAGCAAGTCTGCTTGGGTTTATTGCAATTTCATATTGCTTTAAAAATCCTCCAAAACTTGCTACATCAGCTACACCTTGTACTCCTAATAATTGTCGCCTTACAATCCAGTCTTGTATTGTCCTTAGTTGAGTGATAGAGTATTTATTTTCATATCCAGATTTTGGTCTCACCATATATTGGTAAATTTCACCCAATCCCGTGGTGATGGGCGCCATAGTAGGAGCTCCAAATTCTTTTGGAATCTGATTTTGAGCAATTTGTAATCTTTCGGCAACTTGCTGCCTTGCCCAATATACATCTACGCCATCATTAAAAACTAAGGTTACCACAGAAAGCCCAAATCTAGAAAAGCTCCTTATCTGCTTTAAACCAGGTATATTATTGTTTACTTGTTCTATCGGGAAGGTGATGAAACGCTCTACGTCAGGAGCACCTAAAGCAGGCGATGTAGTAATAATTTGCACCTGATTATCGGTAATATCAGGTACAGCATCTATTGGCAATTTAGTTACTTGGTAAGCACCATAGCCTATCAGAATAAACGTAAAAAGCCCAACAATGAGTTTATTCTTTACAGAAAACTCTATAATTCGATTTAACATTTTAATAATTGTTAAAAATTGTAAATAAAATAGGATAGCAGCTCACAAAAATTGCAAGCATCATTTATCCTGATAAAAACTAACTTTTAACTAAATTTTGGAGGTTGCCAAATGGCTTTTAAGTGATAAGAAGAGTAATTTTTATCACGTGGAGGATTGATTTTGATTACCTGTGGGTAAAGTATAATTTTAAAATCTTGTTGGTTTATAATTGTTGGAACGTTTAAAAAGGTTACTGTTGCGCAATTATCATGTGATTTAAAAGGTAAGCGCATATCTTGGTCGTAATCAGCATCCCTTGGGTCACCATTAAAATAATGCATTTCTAAAAAACCAATAAAGGAAAGTTTTGGATTTTCTTTTTCGTGTTTAATAAAATGTTGAATTAGTAAAGGAGTTTTCAAAAGTTGATTCAGCTCCGTTGCTGAGAGCAAAAAAGATGATAACAGTAATATGGAGATAAAATTTTTCAACGGTATAAAATTAAACTTTTAAATAGCATTGCTTAAATCTTTTAACTATTTATAATCATTCTAGTAAATAAGATGTCATTTTTATTCTTTTGTTTTAATACATTCTTAATTTATACTTTAGCAAAAATTAATATTTGGGAGGCGGTATTACAGCTTTTTGATTAATTGAATAATCTGCAACCAAATATTACATACACCGTTTAAATAGTTGATAAAAAATACAACCAGCTGCAAGTAAATCTTAGGAATGAAGGCAATTATCCATAAAATTTTTGGAGTCGCAATAGTTTTATTGTTTTTCTCTTTAATAAGCAACGCTTTAAAAGCTGATGACCTAAAGCCTGTGCGTTTACAGTTAAAATGGCGTAACCAATTTCAGTTTGCAGGATATTATGCCGCTAAAATAAAAGGCTTTTATAAAAAAGCTGGTTTGGATGTTACCATTAAAGCTGGTGGATACGGAATATCTCCAATTGAAGAAGTAAAAAGTGGCCGGGCTGATGTAGGAATTTATGATTCTGATATCATCCTCAAAAAGGATGGAAAAGTTCCCTTGGTTGCCTTGGCCAATATTATGCAATCTTCACCCTATGTGATTATTACCCTACCTAAAAAACATATCTTAAAACCAACAGATTTAATTGGGAAAAGTGTTTTATCAGCAGGTGATCAAGGATGGAATATTTTTCAGGCAATATTATATCGTGAGGGAATTAAATCAGACCTTATTAAGATTATTCCTAGACAAAAGGATTCTGAAGAAATAATAGAAGATAAAGGCGATGCCGTTGTCACTTATATCACTACCCAACCCCAAAGATTAAAATACATGGGTTATAATCCCATACTTATTAGACCCGTTGAGTATGGGATAGATTTTTATGGTGACGTATTATTTTCATCAAAGACCTTTGCTTATGCTGACACCAAGGTAACTAATGCTTTCATAGAGGCTACAAAGAAGGGGTGGGAGTATGCTTTTGCTCATGAAGATGAGATGATAGATTACATCTACAGTCTGCCTGGTGAGAAAAGTTATACTAGGAAGGAATTTCTAAAGGATGAAGCTAAAGAGCTTCGGAAACTTATTATGCCGGATATAGTTGAAATTGGACATATGAATTTGGGTAGGTGGCAATATATGCTAGATATCTATAAAGAGGCAGGAATAACCAAACAAAACATCTCATTAAAAGGGTTTTTATACGAATCTGAGAAATCAGAAATTACCGAATGGCTTAAGCCGTTATCATATGCTGCTATTGCAATCATTTTATTAATTATTGTAATCTCCGTTATTAATTGGCAGTTGCGAAATCAGGTTAGAATTCGAACTACCGAATTGCAAAAGGAAATTGAAAGTAGAAAACAGGCGGAAGAATTAGCTAAAGAGAGTGTTCAGCAGATAGAATTAATGTTAGATAGTGCTAATATTGTACTTTGGGATTGGGACTTAAAGACAAACCAAAAAACTTTTAATGGCGAGTGGTTTAATCTGTTAAAGATGGATGCGTCTGAAATTGGAATTGATTTTGATCCATTTCAATTAATCCATCCCGATGATCTTGAAAAAGCAAAAGAAACTTTTAAGGAAAATTTATCAGGTACTAGAAAGCGAGCCCCAATTCAATTCAGATTAAAAAAAGCTAATGGTGAATATGTGAATATTTTATCATCATCCAGAGTAGTGATGGAAAATGAGCAGGTAATTAAAATTTCAGGTGCCATTGTGGACATTGACGAAGTTAAAAAGAAGGAAACGGAGCTTTTGAAAATTTCAGAAGAATTAATGCAAAGCAATAGTGAATTAAAGAAATTCGCTTATATCGTTTCACATAATTTAAGAGGTCCTGTGGTAAACATGAGTTCTCTAATTGAAATGTATGATCAAAATTCAATTGAGGGAGACAATAAGATTATTTATGATAAAATCAATGTTTGTATAAAGAAGCTAGAAACTACTTTGAATGATTTAATCGAAGTTGTTTCACATCAAAGTATAGAAAATCAAAAACTTACTGTAATTGATTTCGAAAAGTCACTTGATGAAGTAATTGTATCTATTG
>JAHJVW010000100.1 GCA_018828585.1 Bacteroidota bacterium | reverse complement strand
TTTTGAAGTTTTCATGGTCTTTAATTTTATAATTAATTCTTTTAAATATATCTTTATTTTAACTTATCATCAAATAATATTCCAATTATGCCAACATTCGACATCGTTAGTAAAATAGATGCACAAACTTTAGATAATGCGATCAACAACGCAAAAAAAGAAATCTTAAATCGTTATGATTTTCATGACTCTAAAAGTTCGATAGAATTAGAAAAGAATAGTAACGAGATTACCATCATAACAGAGGACGATATGAGGTTAAAAGCCATTTGTGATTCTATTATATCAAGATTTGTAAAACAACACCTCGACCCTAAAGCATTAGATTTTGAGAAACCTTTTTACAGCATTACCGGTAACATGATCAGAAAAGACATCAAAGTAAAGGAAGGAATTGACAAAGAAACTGCAAAGAAAATTGTAAAGAAAATAAAAGACTCGGGTTTAAAAGTTCAAGCTTCTATTATGGAAGATCAATTAAGAGTGCAGGGTAAAAAGATCGATGACTTACAATCTGTCATTAGTTTGTGTAGAGCAGATGATTTTGATCAACCGTTACAATACCTTAACATGAGAAACTAGTTTATTTTAACTCCTTAAAATCTTCTAAGTCAATAATATATTTATTCTGAATCAGAAAATCGAATAAGGGTTTAGCCTCTGGTGATACTTCTAAATTTTTAGTGGTGACAATGGTTTTATTCTTGATATCCCTAAATGGATAGGTCAATAACTTTACGTTTCCACTAAATAAATCACTGATGTAGGCGAGCAATTCGTTGGTGTAGTTTTCACCAAAATTATCAGATAAGAAGATGTGTTTAAGATTCGCAATATTGGTGGTTATCCCCACACTTTTAGGTTTACATTTACCTAGGTATTTAGCCAGTTTATTATGACGGTTAAAATTAGATATAATCACCGCGTGGCCCATGTCCGTTATTTCTCCTGCTCTTTTTGCTACCCTATGTAATAATTCGTCATCATCTACCGCTTTAGACATCATGTTATTTAGTGTCAACTCGGCCATGGTAATCAGTTCGGTATCGCTAATTTGTAAATAAGCTTTATACTGGGTAACTGCATGACTAAATCTTTCGAAATCGGGTTTAGTTTTTTGATTAAACCGAGTCCTCAAAATCATAAGGTGTTTTTTATAGAGCAAATCTTTAGCTTGTTTAACACCTTCTTTTGGTATAAAAATACCCGCACTAGAAAAACCTTTTTGAATTAAATAAAGGTTCACCAGTATTTCACTTACCGAATCGAAAGCAGGTCCTTTAACACTAATTAGATCTATCTCTACAGAACCCGTACTTAAATTATCAGCTAATGACTCGATCATCATTTTTGGATCTTGGTGATGATAAAAAGCAGAATGAACCAAGTTAACGCCTAAAATACCCAACACATTTTGTTGTAACGAAGCATCGGAATCTAACAACCTTACGTGGAAAATAATCTCATTAGCTGGCCCGCAAGGTTCCAATTGAAATTTGATGCCTAACCAACCATGTGGGTCGTTAGATTTATCATAATTTAAAGTCGTTACCGTATCAGCAAAAGAGAAGAAAGTACGGGTTTGATATTCAACACTACATAAACGTTCGCCTAAAAGCTCGAACTCGTGATCCAGCATCTTTTCTAACCTTGATTTAGAAACATAGCGTCCAGATGCTTCTGATCCATAAATTTCATTGCTAAAAGTCATGTCATAAGCCGACATGGTTTTGGCAATCGTACCAGAAGCAGCTCCAGCGGTAAAGAAATTACGGGCAACTTCTTGTCCTGCACCTATCTCGGCAAAGGTTCCATAAATATTTTCGTTCAAATTTACTTGTAAAGCTTTACGGCGGGTATCCAGTACTTCTAAGATCATATGTTGCAAAGGTAAAAAATAATGAAGAATCTGTTCAAAAAAAGCAATCCCGACTTTCGCAAGTCGGGATGCCCACCTTAAACTAAACTAAACTCAAAAACTTAATTATTTAATGCTAATTTCTCTAGTCTGGAATTTAGCCTCTTCTTTTTTAGCGATATCAATTTTTAAAACTCCATCAATGTAGGAAGCATCAATATTCGCGTGATCAATTAAATCTGGTAAATTGAAAGATCTTACGAAAGAAGAAAAGCTGTATTCTTTTCTATTAATTTTTCTGTTTTCTTCTTTTTCTTCCTTTTCGGCAGAAATAGTTAAAACATCTCTGTCTAAAGAAATCTTAAAATCTTCCTTCTTTAAACCAGGAGCAGCTAATTCAATGTGATAGTGTCCTTCACTTTCAGCAATATTAACTGCAGGCACCCTAGTGATGAGTTTATCATTCACAAAACTATCGTTAAAGAATGAATCAAACAATTCGTTAAAGGTTGATAAACCATTTACTTTTTTTGCGTCATTAAATTTTACTAGTGTCATTTTTAGTTCCTCCTTTTATTTTTTTTGTTTTTATTTACAATCAGACAGAATCAATTGGAATACCAAAGTGCTATTTGACTTATTTTAATGACTTTTTGTCTACTATTTTATTTTACTAATGACAAATTAACCGATAATGGATATTAACGATCTTTTAAAACCTTTTAAATATAAAACTGAAATAGCCATCCGTTTTGCAGATATGGATATGTTTGGTCACGCAAATAATGCCGTTTACTTAACTTATTTTGAGCAAGCCCGATCAGATTATTGGCGGGACATCATCAAATGGGACTGGAAGAAAACCGGAATTATTGTAGCTAAAGCTGAAGTAGATTACGTTAAGCCTATTCTATTGGACGAGAAAATTTTCGGTTTCGTTAAAACCAGCAGATTAGGAAATAGCAGTTGGGATATTGAATATGTAATAGTATGCGAGGAAGAAGACGGTTCACTTACTTTACGAACCAAAGGGAAAACTGTACAAGTTGCGATAGACTATGCCACCAATAAGCCTACTCCTATTCCGGTTGCAGAAAGATCTTTGATGAAGAGTTATGATAATATTTGGCTCAATGAAATTTGATTTAAGCATTTTATAAAGCTTTCCTCTGTCTCTATTTTAAATTCAAGGCGGACGGCGTTCATCTCAAATTTGCAAGAATGCTGTCGGCCTTTAAAAAATCTTGTCCGGATTTAGTATTCCGTTAGGATCAAAAACGGCTTTGATCCCACGCATCAAATTGAGTTGAATTTCCGAGTACTTGATAGACATGTACTCTTTTTGTACCAATCCAATTCCATGTTCTCCAGAAATATTTCCGCCTAATTTCACCGTCAATTCAAATATTTCTTTAATGCCTTCTTTCAGTTTGTGATTCCAATCGTAATCACTCATATTTCCTTTTAAAATGTTTACATGCAGATTTCCATCGCCTGCATGTCCATAACAGACGGAATCAAAACCGTAAATTTCTCCTATTTCTTTTATCCCATGAATTAGTTTTGGAAGCTCGGCCCTTGGAACCACAGTGTCTTCTTCTTTATAAACCGAATTTGATTTTATGGAAACAGCCATGGTTCTACGCATACGCCAAAGCTCCTCTTTTTGATTTGCAGAGTCGGCAAATAAAACCTCTTGACAGTGATGTTGCTCTACCACTTCATTGATGACCTCTGCATCGGCAAAAAGCAAATCCATGCTGCTGCCATCCAATTCAATTAAAAGAAAAGCGGCGGCGGTGGGACTCATGTTAAAATTAATATCATCATGTTCTTTCACCCATTCTATTCCCTTCCTTTCCATAAATTCTACAGCTGATGGCGTTACGCCGGCTCTAAAAATAGCAGATACCGCTGCACAAGCATCCTCATTAGATGGAAATGACGCTAACAATAAAATATCGTGTTTTGGTTGTGGAATTAGTTTTAAAACAATTTTAGTGATGATGGCCAAAGTTCCTTCAGAACCAATCAACAATTGGGTTAAATTATATCCAGAAGCATATTTTAAGGTATTAGAACCCGTCCAAATAATTTCTCCATTAGGTAAAACTACTTCTAAATTCAAAACATATTCACGAATGGTACCGTATTTAACTACTCTTGGTCCTCCACTTCCATGCGCCATATTTCCACCAATAAAACAAGACCCTTTACTAGATGGATCAACGGGATATAAAAAGCCTTTTTCGGCAACTGCGTTCATCAAATTTTCGGTAATCACGCCAGGCTCCACCGTAACTTGAAGATTACGCTCATCTATTTCGATAATTTGATCTAATTTCTCTAAAGATAAAACCACTCCACCACGAACCGGTAAAGCACCACCGCTTAATCCAGTTCCGCCACCACGTGGAGTAACTGCAATACAGTGTTCGTTGCAATACTTCATGATTGCCGAAATATCCGTGACCGTTTTAGGCTTAAGGATAACATCAGGAAAAAACTTAAGGTCTTCAGTTTCATCGTGACTGTATTTATGAATACTTTCCTGATCGGTAAAAACATTTTGAGAACCAGCAATTTTCTTTAGTTCTTGAATGATTTTATGATTAACGGGTGTAAATGTCATTTTTCTTTTTGATAGGTTAACTCTATAAACGAGTTTTTGATTTCTGCCTTTACAGGCGGATTTAACTTATTAATTTTAATGCAGATGAGTTCTACAAAAGGATAATTCTGTTTTATTTCATCTAAAATATTTTGCCCAACAGTTTCAATAAGCATCGCTCCCATTTTAAAAAAATGCTCGCAAATTTGATACAGGTGCGTATAATCTATGGTATTATGTAAACTTTCAGTTTTTCCATTAGCCTCAAAAACTACATAAATATCTACTAGAAAATCATTCTTCAAGATCCTTTCTTCCTCAAAATAACCTACTGGTGCATTAAATTTTACGCCTTCTAAACCTAGCTTTCTGGTATTGGGGATCATACAACCAAATATGATGGTTAATCTAATGATTTCAAAATGATAGATGAATTAAGTGCATTTTTTTGTGGTTTTCTATTTCATTTTGGATTGAAATGCATGAACATAAACAAACAGAAATATCCACCGTAATTTGAATGTCTAAAAGCTTATAAATAATAAGGTCTGTAAACATCCAAACAAAAAAAAGTAAAATGGATTTGTTAAATTTGAAGCAAACCAATTTTATGAGTCAAGAGAAAATTCACAAATCTTCCAAAAAAGATAATTACGAGCAACCCGATTATTATTTATTAGACGACCTATTGACTGATGAGCATAAACTGATAAGAAGCACTGTTAGGGAATGGGTGAAAAAAGAAGTGAGTCCGGTGATTGAGGATTATGCGCAAAAAGCTATCTTCCCAAAGCATTTAATTAAAGGATTAGGAGAAATAGGAGCCTTTGGACCTACCATTCCGGTTGAATATGGCGGTGCTGGTCTAGATTATATTTCTTACGGCATTATTATGCAGGAAATTGAACGTGGCGATTCGGGCATTCGTTCTACAGCGTCTGTTCAAGGATCATTAGTGATGTATCCAATATTTGCTTTCGGTAGCGAGGAACAAAAAAAGAAATACCTCCCCAAATTAGCCACAGGTGAAATGATGGGCTGTTTTGGATTAACAGAACCAAACCATGGATCAGACCCTGGTGGAATGACCACTAACATCAAAGATGCGGGAGATCATTTCATTTTAAACGGTGCAAAAATGTGGATTTCAAACTCTCCTTTTGCAGATGTCGCGGTGGTTTGGGCAAAAGACGAAGAAGGAATGGTGAGAGGTGTGATTGTTGAAAGAGGAATGGAAGGTTTTACCACGCCAGAAACGCATAACAAATGGTCGTTAAGAGCTTCTGCCACTGGCGAGTTGGTTTTTGATCAGGTTAAAATCCCTAAAGAAAATATTTTACCAAATGTTAAAGGATTGAAAGGTCCGTTGAGTTGCTTAAACCAAGCGAGATTTGGCATTGCTTGGGGTGCATTAGGTGCGGCTATGGATTGTTATGATACAGCATTGCGTTATACCAAAGAGCGTGAGCAATTTGGAAGACCTATTGCTGGTTTCCAGCTACAACAAAAGAAATTAGCCGAGATGATTACCGAAATCACCAAAGGGCAATTATTGGTTTGGCGTTTAGGTACTTTAAAAAATGAAAACAGAGCTACTCCTGCCCAAATCTCTATGGGAAAAAGAAACTCTGTTGAAACAGCTTTAAATATTGCCAGAGAAGCCCGTCAAATGCTAGGTGGTATGGGAATCACTGGTGAATATCCAATTATGCGCCACATGATGAATTTAGAATCGGTAGTGACTTATGAAGGAACACATGATATTCATTTGCTGATTACAGGTATGGATATTACCGGAGAAAATGCTTTTACATAATAATGGTATAAAGTTTGTTTTGAATAATAGAATCAAACTTTATAAATCATGAACAAAACAGTAGGTATTATTTTAATCGTTATTGGAGCGGTAATGCTCGCATGGGGTGGTTTCACTTACACCAAAAAAGTAAAAGTTATTGACGCTGGACCTATTCAGGTTTCTGCGGATAAACAAGAAACCGTAAACTGGCCTCCTTATGTTGGTGGAATTTTCTTAGTAGCTGGTGTAGTCGTACTCGTTACCGCAAAGAAAAGTTAAAAGCTTTACAATAAAAAAGTATTTTTGAAGCATCTTATAAACATAAGATGCTTTTTTTACTTAATAAGTCTTCGGCCCTCGGTCTCCAGACTTCGGACATTCAATAAATGAAAGATTTTAAAAAATATTATACATTCCCTGCTCCCCCAGAAGAGGTTTATTTAGCCCTAACTATAGCATTGAGTATTAAATTATGGAGCGGAGCTGAAGCCGAAATGAGCACTGAACCAGGCTCCGAATTTTCTTTATTCGATGGAGATATCGTTGGGAAAAATCTGGAATTTGAATACGGAAAAAAAATAGTCCAGCAATGGTATTTTGAAGGACAGCAGGAAGAATCAATTGTAACAATGAAAATTCACGAACACAAAAAAGGAACCTCCATAGAACTACTGCATACGAACATTCCTGATGAAGTTTATGATGAATTTGTAGACGGTTGGAATACCAGTTATTTTGGAGAACTCTATGAATTTTTTGACGGTGAATAAGGTAAATATCTTGAGGTTAGCTCTTCTTTCAAAGTAGGCTCAATTTCATTTAGTTTTTCTCCATTTAAAATTTTTTCATACAATTTTAGATAGTTATTAGCCATCTCGTCTGCAGAAAAAGTTTCCTTTGCATAATTATGGCAGGCTAAAGCATTAAATTCTTCAGGATTCTTAATTGCTGCTATTAATTCATCTTCATTATTTGATAGAAATCCATATTTCTTACCTACAATTTCGGGCAAAGAGCCATAAGGAGTACCAAAAATAGGGCATCCAAAATATAAACTTTCTATCAATGCCAATCCAAAAGGTTCATGCCATAGAACAGGAAAAATTAATCCTTTAGATTGATTAAGATATTTTGACTTTTCCTGATTATCCACCATTCCTTTAAATGAAACATGAGCATCGAAAGTGAAACGCCAACCCATTTTAAAATTAAAACGATAACCGCCTAAAACATTCAGGGACTCATTTGCAAGTTTGGTAATTGCAATTGCACCTTTTACATTTTTAACTTTCCATGATGCGTTTCCCAAAAAATGAAAGTTATTTCTTTTTCTAGAGAGATCAGGTTTTACATAATTATCCCAATCCAAACCATTATGAACAAAAGATTTAGAACCATAGCGTTCAGCTAAATTTTTACTAACAAAAACTGTTTGAATATCTTGATTTTGACCAAAAGATACATTTCCATGTACGGTCACCAAGTAAGGCTTTTCCACATCATGATTTAACCTAAAATTCAAATGAACCAAATCAGCATCTTTGGGTATCTGACTATTTAAACTAACGTTTTCATTTAAATAGATAACTTTTGCAAAATCACATTTTGAACCTTCGGCAACTAAGAAAGTTACCTGATGTCCTTTATTTATCAATGCTTTACCCAAATCCCAAACCACACGTTCTGTACCCCCATATTTCAATGCTGGGATTTTCGAGTTGAGCTCGATAACGATATGTAGTTTTTTATTCAGAATATGCATGTCTAATGGCTGGACGAAGGTTATATGCCGAAGCCATTACTTCTCCGTATGCACCAGCAGTTCTTAAAGCAATTAAATCTCCCCTTTTAGTTTCAGGTAATTGAACTTCTTTTCCAAAACAATCTGATGATTCACAAATTGGACCAACAACATCATAAAAGATTTGAGATTTCAGATTTGAGATTTGAAACTCACTATTGCCCTTAGCTTTAAGCCTTAAGCCTTCCGCTTTACTTATGTTGTCTATTTGATGATAAGCCTGATACAAAGCTGGGCGCATTAACTCTGTCATTCCCGCATCAATAATGACAAAGTTTTTCTTAATCCCGTGTTTCACGTATAAAACTTTAGAAATTAAGCTGCTGCATTGTGCAACTAAAGCTCTGCCTAACTCAAAATGGACCTCTTGATAAGGCTTAACATTTAAAAAGTCTGCAAAAATCTTGAAATAGCTTTTGAAATCTACAATTGCTTCTTCATCTGGATGATGATAATCCACACCCAATCCGCCACCAACATTTAAAATTTTAACAGGCATTCCCCTTTCTTCAAACCATTGTTGCATTTCATTCACCTTTACACAAAGGCTTTTGAAAACATTCATATCTGTAATCTGAGAACCTACATGAAAATGAATTCCTAAAAATTCTAGGTTTTTACACCGCTTCAGTGTCTCAGAAACCATAGGTAAGTCCCAAGAATTAATGCCAAACTTATTCTCATCTAAACCGGTAGTAATGTAATGGTGAGTATGCGCATCCACGTTTGGATTAATGCGAACAGCAACTGAAGCTATTTTTCCTTTCGCTTCTGCCAATTCATTTATTACTTCTAATTCTTGAACAGACTCTACATTAAAAGCGAAAATATTTTGATCTAAAGCATCGTTAATCTCAGCATCGGATTTACCAACCCCTGCAAACACGATTTGCTTTTTATCGAAACCTGACTCAACAGCTCTCTTCACCTCACCACCAGAAACACAATCAGCTCCAAATCCGTTAGACTGAATCAAACTCAAAACCCGCTCATTAAAATTAGCTTTTAAAGCATAATGAACATGAAAATTAAAAGCATCCGAAGCAATTTTACATGCGGTTAAAGTTTCTTTTAGCAAACCTAAATCGTAATAATAAAACGGTGTTTCTTTACTTTTAAAAGAAGCTACAATTTCTTCGTTAAACATTTTCTTCATCACTACTCAAATAAACGGTTATGTAAACTTCTTAATGCTTCAACTTTATCTTCGGTTTTGATTAAAAAAGAAACATTATGCTCACTACCACCATAAGAAATCATTCTTAAAGGAATATGCTTGATAGAATCTAAAATCCTTGCACCAAAACCATGCGAATCTGCTGACAAATCACCAACAACACATACTATTGTTTGGTTTACATCAACCTCTACCACACCAAAATCACTCAGTTCTTTGGTAATTTCTCCTAAATACTTAGTCTCATCTATAGTTACAGAAACTGCAACTTCTGATGTAGTAATCATGTCGATAGGTGTTTTGTAGCGTTCAAAAACTTCGAAAACACGACGTAAAAATCCATAAGCCAAAAGCATACGGCTACTGTGAATTTTAATTGCCGTGATACCATCCTTGGCGGCAATAGATTTGATTTTTCCTTTTTCACTTTCGCTCGAAATCAAAGTCCCGAAAGCTTTTGGCTCCATGGTATTTAATAAACGAACAGGAATTTTATATTTTTGAGCTGGAAAAACTGATTGTGGATGCAAAATCTTCGCCCCAAAATAAGCCAACTCAGCAGCTTCATCAAAGGAAAGATTGGCAATTGGTTTAGTCCCTTTAACAATTCTTGGATCGTTATTGTGCATTCCGTCGATATCCGTCCATATTTGCACCTCTTCCGAGCGTATACCCGCTCCTATTAAGGATGCTGTATAATCACTTCCTCCTCTACGTAAATTATCAATTTCACCAAATGAGTTCCTACAGATATATCCTTGAGTGATAAAAAGATTTATATCAGGAGCGGCATCCAAAAAAGGCTGTATATGATCCGTGATATAATCAACAATCGGCTCGTTGTCTGCATCAATTTTCATGAAATCTAAAGCAGGTAATAAAACCGAAGGCACACCAATTTCTTTCAAATAAACATGATAAAGTGTAGTGGAAAGCAATTCGCCTTGAGCAACAATCACTTTGTCCTCAATCGTTGTAAATAAATCATTAGAAAAAGCATAAAGCAAATCAAAATGATAATCAATTATTTCTTTTGCTTGCTCACGATACGCAGTATTCGCAAAAAGTTCAGTTATAAAAACTTCGTATTTATCCTTTAAAGTTTTAATCAAAAGGTTGGCCTTGGGTTTATCTGATGCTAAATAAGCTTGCCCTATTTCCACTAAACTATTAGTCGTACCAGATACCGCCGATAAAACCACAATTTGTCTTTCGTTGGGATTAATAATGTCAAGCAGTTTTTTCATCCTTTCAGGACTACCTACTGACGTACCTCCAAATTTTAAAACCTTCATTTTTAATAATTTTGACTGCTTTTTATACTGTTTTTTAAAAGCGGCTAAAAATAGATAAATCTAGGTGATTATTAGAGAGGAATGCAAAATATTATTGGGTATTAATCAAAGATATTAGTGCTCAACAAATTTTAATTTTTAGAAAAGCAAGGCATTATACAGCATAGGCAAAGACAGTCCCGCTGTTCGCTTCATCTTTTTTTGCCGAAAAAGAAAAAAAGGATACCACTACCATCGGGTTTAAACCGGCTTGTTTCTCTTTAAAATTTTTGTTGGAGATGTTATCTCTCCATGTTTACTTTCATAATTATCCTTTGCGGCATCTATAGAATGAGAAGCCCCGAAATCAGATTGTTTAGCTTCCAATTCTGCTAATTTCTTATAAAATTTATGAAGCTTATCCAATTCCTCTTCATTCAAATCCTCTATACTTACCATCCTGTTACTAGATCCTTGGGTAGCTGCAATCAATTCATTCAATTTTAACTGAATTGCTTTACCGTCTTTATTTTGAGCCTTTTGAATCAAGAATACCATTAAAAACGTAATAATGGTTGTCCCTGTATTAATGACCAATTGCCAAGTCTCTGAATATTTAAAAATAGGGCCAGAAAGTGCCCAAATTAAAACTATTGAAACGGCTGAAATAAATGCAGCAGAACTACCAGTAAACTGAGTCATCCAATTGGCAAATTTATCGAAGAAACCTTTTTTAGATTTTGACATGATTTTGAATTTTAATTTTTAGTTCTAAAAATCATTCCAAAAAAAATCAATAACCATTAGTTTATAGATGGACTTTTATATTCGAAAATAAGATCATTGATTCTCATTAATTTTTATCATATGATAACTTTGAAATCATTATAAATTTATGAAAAAGAATGATCTACGGCTTGTTATTGCAACTATTTTGTTACTTTTAGCTATCGTTAATTTTTTGCCAATAATGAAGAGTTTAAATTTAATTTCCTGGTATTCAAGAGTTTCTCTATTTATTATTTATTTCTGGTTTGGCATTTTAAAGGTTTTTGTCTTATCTCCAGCAGAAGAGTTGGTCAAACACTTACATCATATCACGTATGCTGTTTTATTTCATTTTGATACCTTCTTTCGGCTATTTGGAGTTTATGAATGTTTAATTGGTATTTTATGGCTTTTTCCGAAATTTACAAAAGTAGCTTTTATACTTATATTAATCCATCTCACACTTACCGTTATGCCTATGTTTCTTTTACAAGCCGACACATGGAGTCATGCCTTAATACCTACTTTCATCGGACAATATATTATAAAGAATTTGATTTTATTAGCTTTAGCTTTGTTTTTATTCCACTTCTCAAAACTTGATCCTTATCTGAAAAGAAATAAAGTCTGAAACAATTATTTAACCTTCATGTAATAGTTCATTGTGAGGAATTGATCTTAAACTGGATCTCTGGTTTTATTATTAATTTTCTTCTTACTTTAAACAATATTATAACTTTGAGATTGTAAATAAACTTTTAAAGAAATGCAGGAATTAGAACCAACTATCCAAACAAAAATCAATAAATGGTTAAATGGAAATTACGATGCCGATACTAAGGCTGATATCCAAAAACTTGTCGATAGTAAATCTTATACTGAGCTCACGGATGCTTTTTACAGAAATTTAGAATTTGGCACAGGTGGTTTAAGAGGGATTATGGGTGCGGGTTCAAATCGTGTCAATAAATATACTATTGGCGCTGCTACACAAGGCTTAGCTAATTATTTAAAAGCTAAGTATTCAGGAGAAAAAATCAAAGTAGCCATTGCACATGATAGTCGCAACAATTCTGATGTATTAGGGAAAATTACTGCCGATGTTTTCTCCGCTAACGATATCCATGTTTATTTCTTTAAAGCGTTAAGACCAACTCCTGAGCTGTCTTTTGCTGTTCGCGAACTAGGTTGTAAAAGCGGTGTGATGCTAACTGCATCCCATAACCCTAAAGAATACAATGGTTATAAAGCTTATGGAGCTGACGGTGGTCAGTTTGTAGCTCCCGATGATAAAATGGTGATG
>JAHJVW010000099.1 GCA_018828585.1 Bacteroidota bacterium | reverse complement strand
TGACCTCCTTGGTTAGAAAAATATAAGTGGAATGCTACATCTTTGATACTTGAATAGCAGGATAGACCCACCTTAGTTAAACTGGGGTGGAGCGGCATCCTTTTTTATCGGTATGGATTGTGCCTGAGCCATAAAAAAGATACAGCGCAAAACTAGACTGACACTAAAAATAAATGGTGAAAAGGGCTTTGCGGATTATTATTGATAATTTGAAATATAAAGCGGATTATTGATTTATTAAGTACTAAAATGGATTACGATATTTACGGCCACTTTTTAAAAGATTTTTATAAATCCGATTTGAAAGGTGATGTTATCCTACATAACAACTATGGAGAGGCTGAGGAGCTCCCTGTTGATGCGTTTTTTAGGGGGGAAGAAGATATGCCTGATGTGGAGGTTTTTGCATTAAACTTATGTGAAGGTAAGATTCTTGATATTGGTGCTGGAACGGGAACGCATAGTTTGGTATTACAGAGAAATGGGCTAGATGTGACCGCTATTGAACTATCGCAAGGCGCTTGTGAAGTCATGAATTTGAGAGGCCTTAAAAAGATCATCCATAGTGATGTAATGTCTTTTAAACCTGAAGAAAAGTTTGACACCCTGTTAATGATGATGAATGGAATTGGTTTTTGCGGATATATAGAGGATTTAAAGCTCTTTTTAGCTCATGCTAAAGAATTGCTTAATAATGGAGGTCAAATTCTATTTGATTCTTCCGATGTTGCTTATTTATACGATGAAGAGGGGCCAGAAACAGAAAGCTATTACGGAGAAATTGATTATCAATATGAGTATGATGAAAAAAAAGGCGAATGGTTCTCTTGGTTGTATATTGATATAAAGATGATGAAGATCGTTTCAGAAGAATGTGGTTGGAATTTTCAAATAATCTATCAAGATGAGGAAGATCATTATTTGGGTAGATTAACAGCCGAACCAATTTAATGCAGTAGCCTAAAAAGCCTCTGACTAAATTTCATTTTCATTTAATTTTACTGATTTTTTTGTTCTTAGAAAAGATTTAAACCAAAGACCTGATTCTTTAATTGTTCTTTTTTGGGTTTCGAAATCCACATGAATTAAACCAAAACGTGGATGATAACCTTCGGCCCATTCGAAATTATCCGTTAAAGTCCAAACGAAATAGCCTTTTATATTTAATCCTTCCTGCTTAGCCTTTAAAATTTGTTGTAAATTTTGTTGAATGTATTGCTTTCTTCTTTCGTCTCTAATGGAGCCATTTTCCAACTCATCTTTAAATGCAGCTCCGTTTTCGGTTATCAATAACTTTTTGATTTGTGGATATTTATTAAACTGCTTAATCATATGATAAATAGCCTCAGGATAAATTTCCCATTTCATCTCGGTAATAGGAACTTTTCTATCTTCTGCTTTTACTAGCGAAGCTTTTACATACGGCATGAGCCAAGAATTTTTCACTATTTCCCGAGTATAATTTTGAATTCCGATGAAATCAAAATCGAAAAGCATGTCTTCATTATCTGATGGCTGCATGATTTTTTTTATCCCTTTTAAAACTGGTAATTCTTTTTCAGGATAACCTAAACCTAATAAGGGCTCTATGAACAATCGGTTCAACAAGGCATCTACCCTTTTTGCTGCTTTTTGATCTCTCTTTAAATCGCGATGAGGCTGGATGTAAGAACATGAAAATGTGGTTCCGATATTTGCATGTGGTAAATTATTTTTGAGCATTCGACCACCAGCTGCAATAGCTAATGTAGTATGATGTATGGCAGGAAGAAAGTTCTTCATCCCTCGTCTACCTGGAGCGTGGATTCCCAAAAAATAACCTGCACCAGTAAAAACAATTGGTTCATTCATGACCATCCAATTTTTTACTCGGTCTCCAAAATTATCGGCACAAATTTTAACAAATTCTTGAAACCATTTCACTACTTCTCGATTTGTCCAGCCACCTTTTAATTCTAGAGCATGCGGTAAATCCCAATGATACAGTGTTATCCAAGGTTCAATATTTTGTTGCAAACAATAATCTATTATTTGATTGTAATAGTCTAAGCCTTGCTGATTGATTTCACCAATCCCATTTGGTAATATGCGTGACCAAGAAATAGAAAATCTAAAGTTTGGTATGTTTAATTCTTTAATAAGGTCTATATCATCACGAAACCTATTATAAAAATCGCAAGCTATATTTCCATGATGATTGTCCTTTATTTTTCCTTTGGTATTTGTGAAAATATCCCAAATTGAAGCTCCTTTACCATCGCTTTCATGAGCACCTTCAATTTGATATGCAGCAACAGAAACTCCCCATTGAAAATCAGGGCCAAAATCTTCTTTTAATAATTTTAAATTTTCTGAATGATTATCAATCATTTAATGGCAAATAAATAGGCTTTACTTGCAAAGAAAGGTGAATTATCTTGAAATGACAAAAGATCAAATCTAATGAGAGAAGAAAGCCCGCATTCTATTTAAGAATAAACGCTCTTTGATTTGATTGAATAAATTAGCGAACATCATTTTACTTTTTGTAAAAATAATGATGTTATATGAAGTTAATGTTTAATGATTAATAAGAAATTGTTTCCCTACCCTTCTCCTTAAAGAGAAGAGTTTCACCTCATCCCTAGCCCTTCTCCTTGAGGAGAAGAGAACCTATAATAGGTTTATTATTTAAACTGTGATAAAGAATTCTGTTTCGAAAACGTGGCCGTGTTCTACTTTTTGAATAGCTTCCTTGCTTCTGATGTCTTTTGATTCTCCCTCGCTATCTGCACAACCCAACCAAGGCTCGATACAAATAAACGGCGCATTCTCTTTAGACCATAATCCTAAATAATTAAAATGAGGAAATTCTACTTTAACTGTTTTGTTACTTAACTTACTTTTAAGGGTCACTACTCTGGATTTTATGTTTTTGAAAACCAAAGCATCTTTTTCGAATAAGGATTTATTGAGTTTCAATTCTTGTTTTTCAGTTGGTATTATAGCTGTTTTTCCATTGAAAAGTCCTTTTTCTGATAATTGATGGGTGACTAACTCATCTTCATATTGAAACTCCAAACTGTAATCTTCAAATTTTTCTCCGCTTATGAAAGGGACATTAAATGCTGGATGAGCTCCTACAGAGAAGTAAACTGTTTTGTCATCCATATTGATGACTTTATAAAGTATCTCCAGTTTTCTTCCTTTTAAATGATAAATGACTTGGAATTCGAATTTGTAAGGATAAGATTTTAGCGTTTCCTCATCATACCTTAATCTAAAGATCGCTTGTTGAGGAGCGGCCTCAATTTTACGGAAATGTGCCGTACGAGCAAAGCCATGACGTTTCATGGAATAAGATTTCCCATCTACAAAAAGTGTGTCGTCCTTTAACCCTCCTACAATTGGAAATAGATTAGGTGCATGATAACCCCAAATCTTTTCATCTCCTTTCCAAATGTACTCTGTTTGATCTTTTTTGTCTACTAATGATATCAGCTCGGCACCTTTAGAGCTTAAAACTACTTTCAGATCATCATTTTCAAGTGTAATCATATCTAAAGCTTCTTAAATTTTCCGGCAAGCATTTTCAACATGTCTTCATCCACAGGTTTATTGTCCTTTGGTTTAGGCTGAGTTTGTTGTGGAGTTTGTTTTTGCTGAGGAGGATCCACTTTAGTGTTAGTTGTCGAGATTGGCTTAGTTTTTAATTCTGGTGCTTTTGCTGATTGCTTATTTTCAAATTTCTGCTCACGGTGCTGCTTCCAAAATTTTTCTAATCTATTTTTTGTATACAATGGAAAATCGCCGTTCATCATCCAAGCATAGTAACTTGGTTCTTCATCAAAAACTTTAAAAACTGTCTTCCCTTTATGCTTGCCAAAGTTAAATAAGGGTTGGTTATCCTCATCGTAAACCATTCTACCTGCAAAATCTACTGGCTTATTCAGGTTAGTAAAGTCATGTAAAGCCTCTACATCGTTTTTTACAGGTTGCGAAATGTTACCTTTTCTATCTTCATAATCTTTACCTACATATTTTTCTATCTGCGAAAGCAAAACTTCATAGGTAGCTTTAATATCTGCTTCTGCAGAGTGTGCATTGATGATATCTTTACCACAATAGAATTTATAAGCCGCTTTTAATGTGCGTTGTTCCATTTGATGAAAGATGTTTTGAACATCTACAAATTTGCGGTTATCAATATCAAAGTTGATTCCAACCCGAAGAAATTCTTCCATCAACATTGGGATATCAAACTTATTGGAGTTGTATCCTGCTAAATCAGCATCCCCTAAGAAATCAATAATCTCTTTGGCTACTTCTTTAAATTTTGGTGCATCTTTTATATCCTCATCATAAATACCATGAATTAAAGACGTTTCTAAAGGGATTGGAATGATTGGATTTATTTTCAAAGTCTTTACTTCTTCACTTCCATCTGGCATGGCCTTAAGTATTGATATTTCTACTATTCTGTCAGAAGCTACATTTATTCCTGTGGCTTCTAAATCAAAAAATGCCAGTGGTCGCTTTAAATTTAATTTCATTTATTTATGTGATATGAGTCCAAATTAAAATCAGAATGAACTATTCGGATTTTAATTAATTAACTAAATATTATTATTCCAAGAATAATGCCTACAATCATGATGACATATAACATGATTTCGTTACCTGCAAATTGTTTGTATTTACTCCAAAATGAATAGTTGGTTTTATTTTTAGACATTTTTTACCTAATTTTTCATTGATGAAGGTCGTTATTTTTTAGGAAGGAAAAGTATTATGTAGATAAAACTATTTAATCACATCATACTCTGGGACCTTTTGGTTTGATAATAATGCCTTCATTACGTTTTTTACATACGATATTTTATCTTTTTTCTTATTCTCCATATCGTTGTCTATAGGACCAGAATATTTTAAGAACCAATCTTTACCTTCTCTTTTTAAGACAAAAACTTCGGGGGTATATCTCACTCCGTAAGCATATGCAATTTTTTGATCCAAATCTTGTAGGTATGGGAAATCGTATTTTTCTTTTTTAGCATTTTTGATCATCTCCTCGGTAGTCTCTTCTTTTGCATAGGTAGGATTGCTTGGGTTTATCGTAATTAACTGATAACCTTTAGCGGCATAATCCTTTTGAAATGCTTTAATTCTTTCGCGGTAAAGAATGCAATGGTAGCAACCGTTAGTCATGAAAACCACAATGACTCCTTTCTTATTTTGATAATCCTCTAAACTAACCTGAGATTTTTCGCCTTCAACGACATTATGAAGGTTAAAACCAATTACTCTTTGACCTAATTTTAGGGTATCTGTTGCGCTTGCTTTAGCTGCATAATTACTAATTAACAAAACTAGCGCAAGCCAAGTAACTTTCAAAAACTTATTATTTTGCATCTTTCTATTTTATTGAACATTCAATTATTTTGTTGAAGTGATTTAAGGGGTTTTACTAGCCAAAAATCATCGACTACATTTTTAGTGTATTTTGATTTATGATTTGAGATATTTTCATGATTAATATCCTTAATTTAATTATTCGATAAATATACTTTTTCTAATTCTTCGTAACTAAATTCTTGCTCGTAAAATTTTCGCAAGTCTTTTTTCTTATTGATGATGAGCGTTGCTGGTAATGAACCAGACCAATCTTTACTTACCCGATTAATATATTTCTGTTCTGATTGCTCATTTAGTAAGAATACTTCCGATTTTAGCTTACGATGTTTCACAAATGGCGTCACTACTTTTTCTAATTTCGATTTAAAATCAGCACTCATTAAAATCACTTTTAAAGGTTGATTTTTATAATTAGCATTCAACTTTTCGAAGTTAGGCAATTCCTTCAGACATGGAGCACACCATGTTGCCCAAAAATTAACTACATAAACAGTGTCTTTTCCTTGTTCGACTCTTTTATCCAATTGATCTAAACTCATTAAATTAACTTGAGCAAATGATACTTTAACAGCCAAAAGAAAGAAAAAAAGCAAACAATATTTATTCATTATTTAGTAACTCTTATTTTATTGAACGCTTCCACCTCGAGAAAAATATTTGTAAGTGTAAGGGTTTTTCAATTTTTCTATCATTACCCCACTTCTTGTACTGGCATGCACATAATAGCCATTTTGCAAATATACTCCCACATGGCTAAATTGCTTTCCATCAAAATCAAAAAAAACTAAATCACCTTCTTTTAGTTGATTTTCAAACTTTCTTTTAATAATTTCTACTTGTTGAGAAGTAGATCGTGGAATGTGCTTCTGATAAACATCCTGATAAAGTAGATAAACTAAGCCTGAACAGTCCACACCTCGCTTATCTAAGCCTCCGTATTCATATTTAGTACCTTCCCAATCGTCAATAAATTCATATAATCTACCATTTTTTATAGCGCCTTTAGAGACCTCCATTTCTTCGGCGTATTTAGCAGCTATTTTATTTGAAGGCTTTTCTAATTCAACTTTATAAGATTTTACAAGCTGCTTTTTTGATTTACAGGAAGTGAACGAAAGACTAATTAGTAGAATTGAGTAAAAAATATAGCGTATAGAGAATAGAAATTTATTCATTTTTACGATTTTTTCAATACTTTTTGAATTTCGTCTAGTTTCATTAACGCTTCAACTGGTGTTAGCGTATTAACATCTAAGTTATTTAAAACATCTCTGATTTTTATTAAAACGGGATCATCTATAGAAAACATTTGTAGTTGAACTGGCTGCTTTTGCATTTTCATAAGGCTTGCTTTCACATGTTCGCCACCTGTTCTTTCATTCTCTAAACGCAACAAGATTTCATTTGCTCGCTTTAAAACTGCAGTAGGCATTCCTGCCATTTTAGCCACATGAATTCCGAAGCTATGTTCACTCCCACCTGGAACCAATTTTCTTAAAAAGATAACTTTATTACCTGCTTCTTTAACCGAAACATTGAAGTTTTTTATGCGATTAAAAGAATTGCTCAACTCGTTTAACTCGTGGTAATGCGTTGCAAAAAGCGTTTTGGCTTTCGCCGATGGATGATTATGTAAATATTCGGCGATTGCCCATGCAATTGAAATTCCATCATAAGTAGATGTTCCACGCCCTATTTCATCCAATAAAATCAAACTTCGATCTGATAAATTATTTAGGATACTAGCCGTCTCGTTCATTTCTACCATAAAGGTTGATTCGCCCGATGATAGATTATCAGAGGCCCCTACTCTGGTAAATATTTTATCAACGATACCGATGGTAGCTTCTTTTGCCGGAACAAAACTTCCCATTTGTGCCATCAAAACAATCAAACCGGTTTGTCGTAGTAAAGCTGATTTACCTGCCATGTTTGGACCAGTAATGATAATGATTTGCTGAGAATCATTATCCAGATAAACGCTATTGGTAATGTATTCTTCACCCAAAGGCAAATTTTGCTCAATCACTGGATGACGACCACCCTTAATATCCAACGACTTTTCTGAATTTACATTAGGTTTTATGTAATGATTTTTCTTCGCCGTTTCGGCAAAACATAATAAAACATCTAATTGAGCTATTAAATATGCGTTTAGCTGGATAGGTTTGATAAATTCGGCAATACTTGCCACCAGATCAGTAAATAACCTGGTTTCAATTGCTAATATTTTTTCTTCGGCGCCTAAAATCTGATCTTCATATTCCTTAAGCTCTGGTGTAATGTATCTCTCGGCGTTTACCAAGGTTTGTTTACGAATCCATTCCTGAGGAACTTTATCTTTATGTGTATTGGAAACCTCTAAATAGTAACCGAAAACATTATTAAAAGCTATTTTCAAAGAAGTAATTCCAGTTTCTTGGGCCTCTCGTTTTTGTAATTCTAGCAAATAATCTTTACCCCCAAAAGCAATTTTTCTGAGGTGATCCAAATCTGCATTGATACCATCGGCCATCACTTTTCCTTTGTTCAGTTGTACTGGAGGATCAGTATGTAGTTGGTTTTCGATTTTTTCACGAATAGAAGTACACAAATTCATTTGTTCTCCCAAGCGTTTTACCGCTTCTTGTGGAATTTCCTCACAAATATTTTTTATTTCGGCAATTGCCGATAAAGCTCTTTTTAATTGAATAATTTCTCGTGGATTGGTCTTTTGCAAACCAATCTTTGAAATCAAACGCTCCAAATCCCCAACCTGACGAATATATCCCTGAAGTTTGTTTCGTAAATCCTCTTGTTGATAAAAAAATTGGACAACAGCCAACCGCTCCTGAATAGGTTTCTCATTTTTCAAAGGCATTACCATCCATTTACGTAACATCCTTGCTCCCATGGCACAAGAAGTATGGTCTAAAACATCAATTAATGTTTTTGCATTTTCGTTATTAGCGTCAATCAATTCTAGGTTTCTGATGGTAAACCTATCCAACCACATGTAGCGGTCTTCCTCAATTCTCGAAATATTACTGATGTGCTGTAACTGTCGATGTTCGGTTTCGCCCAAATAGTGTAGCGAAACTCCTGCAGCAACAATTCCTAAATTCAAACGCTCAATCCCAAAACCCTTTAAAGATTTCACTTCGAAATGCTTTAATAAAGTTTCCTGAGCATAATCAGCTGTAAAAGCCCAATCATCTAAAGTGTAGGTGTAAAAACGCTCACCAAAATGCTCAGCAAATTCTTTTGCTTTTAATTTCGAGAAAATTACCTCACTGGGTTTAAATCCTTGTAAAAGCTTATCTATATATTCTGCATTTCCTTGGGCCACCAAAAACTCTCCGGTAGAAATATCCAAAAAGGAAATACCAATGGTTTGCTTCTCGAAATGTAAAGTCGCTAAATAGTTATTCGATTTTTGTTGGACGATATTATCACTATAAGCCACACCAGGTGTTACCAATTCTGTCACCCCACGTTTCACAATTCCTTTAACCGATTTTGGATCTTCTAATTGATCACAAATAGCTACACGTTGCCCTGCCCTCACTAATTTGGGCAAATAAGTTTCGATAGAATGGTGTGGAAAACCTGCCAACTCGATATGCGAAGCAGAGCCATTTGCTCTTTTGGTCAGTACAATCCCTAAAATCTGTGAAGCCTTTATTGCGTCCTCACCAAAAGTCTCATAGAAATCTCCAACCCTAAATAACAATAAAGCACCAGGGTATTTTACCTTAATCTGGTTATACTGAGTCATTAAAGGAGTTTCTGAACTGTTACTTTTAGCCAAGATCTTGTAATTTCATGAAATGCAAAGTTAAAAATTAAAGCAAGCGATTGTGATTTGTTGAAAATTTGAAGATTGTGGATTCATTCTTGCTTCTTTATTTCAATAAAAATAAATGCAAAAACTTCTGTTAAGATATTCTGGTTTTCGTTATGTCTGAAAGTAAAAAAAGCTTTCTATACAATAGCATTGCAAATATCTGTTTAATAAAGTCTTTTTGTAAAAAACTCATGAAAATTCTGAGTAATTCATTTAAATTCGTAACTAAAATTTTAAAACTCTCCAATGAGAAAAGCTATTTTAAATTTAGGCCTTTTAGCCTTCATCACAGTTTCGGCTTGTAATTCAACTGCATCAAGAACTACTTCATCGGAAGATAAATCCGATACATTAATTAAATCGCCTTCGGCACAAGCTCAGGCAGAAAGTTTGCAGCCAACTAGCCATAATGGAAAGAAAATCGCGAATGCAGCAACCATCCTAGCTCGTAAACAAGTGCCCATTTTATGTTACCATCAAATTAGAGATTGGAGAAGTAAGGACTCGCAATCTGCCAAGGATTATATTATTCCTGTAAAAACTTTTAAAGAGCATATTAAAATGTTAGCTGATAGTGGCTACCACAGCATACAACCAGATCAATTGTATAATTATTTGGCTTATGGTGATCAGCTTCCAGAAAAACCGGTGATGATAACTTTTGATGATACGGATTATGACCAATTTGAGGTTGGCGCGAAAGAATTGGATAAATATGGTTTTAAAGGCGTTTATTTTATCATGACAGTTTCTATTGGTAAAAATGGGAAGTACCGTTATATGAGTAAGCAAGATATTAAAGAACTTTCGGATAAAGGCAATACTATTGGTAGTCATACTTATGACCATCAAAACGTAAAGAAATTAGTTGGCGATGATTGGATGAAACAAATTGATAAACCCACAAAAGTACTAGAGGAAATCACAGGTAAAAATATAGACCATTTTGCTTACCCTTTTGGTTTATGGAATAAGGAAGCTATCCCAGAATTAAAAAAAAGAGGATTTAAAGATGCTTATATTTTATCTACTTCTAGGGATGAAAAAGACCCGCTTTACACCATAAGAAGAATTATTGCTAGCGGTTTTTGGAGTGCTAAAACGCTACATAATAGTATGATAAATAGTTTCTCAGAGAAAAGGAATTAAGGATCTGATTTTAAGATTTCATAATAATATTATTTGAAGATAAGTTTTTAGGTATTATAAATTAATGTTAAATAAAAAAAGGGAAACCTTGCGGAATCCCTCTTTTTTTATTTTCTATTTAGTACCTATTTTACAGCACCTGGCTTATCATAAGGTAATACCTGAGGATCAAAGCTAGACCAACCAGCAGTCCAATCTGTTGTACCAAAAGCACCTACATATGTTACTTTCTCGAAAAAGGGATCAGCAACTTTAGCATTTGTGAAAACAGCAGCTTTAGTAGCTAGTATCGAACCTGATTTAGGTAAGAAGTTTGGAGTTCCAGCATCTGCAAAACCACTAGCAAGTTTAGTTGGAGCAATCATCAAATCTGTTCCTACTAAAGTGTTATCAAAAGCATTTTCTAATCCTAACTGAGTTTCAAATAAAGCTTTGTTTTCACCTTTAATAGCATTAGCAGCATTTTTAACATATCCTATAATGTTATTTTTAAATGCTAAATCACCATTCATATAATTAGTAGATGTAGCTCCAGCAGTAGCAACTTTAGAATCATCAATATAAATACCATCTACATATCCAACAAAAACAGAGTTAAAAGTACTCAATGCTGAATTACGTCGGATTTGTGCTCCATGTTGATAGTTTGCATTCACATTTGCTGTCTTTGCACCACCAGCGTACGGGCCTATAAAGGTAACGTTTGAAAAAATTGCTGAAGTTTTTGGAGTTTTGTTACTACCGCTTCCATCATTATCAGACTCAAAACCGTTTGAACCAGAAACGTCGGCAATAGTAGGATATCTTTGACCTACCGCAAACTGAACTTTTCCTGAGAAACCAAAATCGGTATCAAAGTCATCATCTAAGCCACCAATTGCCATTAAGTGCTTACAGTTTACAGTTCCACCAAACCACTCATAAGAATCATCGCCAGAACGATATACTTGGATATAATCAATTGTAGTACCTGAACCTACACCACCAAAAGTTAAACCATTAATTTCGTTATCAGGTGATAAAGGAACACCTGCAAACTCAATTCTTACATATTTCATTGTTCCAGAATTATCAGCAGCATCAGTTCCACCATATAAGGCATTTGAATTTCCTGCACTGATACCTTCAATAGCATTATCAACACCTTGGTTAACAGGAGCTTTTCCTAAAAGGATTACGCCACCCCAATCTTGTGAACTTCTTTGACCAACCGGTTGAGCAGAAGTAAATACAATCGGCTTATCCGCAGTACCTACTGCATTAATTTTCGCTCCTCTTGTGATTACTAATGAACCCGATCCAGCGGTACTTTTAGAACCTTTGATTAAAGTACCTGCTTCAATGGTTAAAGTAGCACCATTTGTCACATAAATAATTTTGTTTAATAAATAAATTTTACTTGCCGACCAAGTTGTATTTGCCGTAATGTCAGCAGTAACTTCAACTGTATTTGAAACGCCTGGGTCAGGAGTAGGATTAGGAGTTGTTGAAGTCTTGCTACAGCTCGCTATCAAAATTGATAAGGCTGCGAAAAGAATAAGTGCTTGTTTTTTCATGTTTTAATTGTTTTCAATTGTTTTACAAATATCACAGAGAAGTATTAAGAGATTGTTAATTACAGTTTACAATAATGTTATGATTACGTTATTTTAATGTAATTCTATTTAAAGTTGTAAGTAAATGATAATGAATAATTAGCTCCTGTTCTGTATTTCTTAAAAGTTCCAGTAGAGTTACCTAAATTATGTTCGCCACTTGAAATTGGCACCACGTAAAAGTTATTATATTCATTTAGTATATTTCCAGCATTTAATTTAAATTCTCCTTTGCTTTTAAAAGCTTTAATGCCAAATTGTGCGTCTAAAGAGCCTCTTTCGTTTTCATAAATATCACCTATCTTACCCCCTCCAACGCTATAAAGTCTAGCACCAATTCTATTGTATAAGATATTTAAACTAATCTTATCATTAAATAGGCTTTCTTGAAAACCAGCATTAATGATATAAGGAGATTGACCAGTTAATGGTCTAGTTCTTGTAAAGTTTCCGGCTAAATTCTTTTCTTTAACATCTGATTTACTGTAAGATAAATTAACATATACAGTAGTATTTTTAAATAATTCCTTATCGTTAATAAACTCTAAAGTTCTTCTAGCTTCCAGCTCTACTCCGTAAACATTTGCCTGATTAGAATTGAAATAGGTTTTAACCGGAGTGGAGTTTGCGTCATAAACTGATGATTCTATTGCATTTGTAAAGTTTTTATAAAAAACTGATACTGAAAAAATTTGACCCGCCGAAGGATATAACTCGTATCGTAAATCAGCGTTATTTATAAATGCTCTTTTTAAACCTGCAAATCCTTGTACATTGAGTACTTCTTCATAATCATAATAAGAGAAAGGTGCTAGTTCTCTAAATTCTGGTCTAGCTAATGTTCGGTAGTAGGATAATCTGAGGTTCGCTTTTGGAGTTAAAGCATAAGTCAAATTTGCTGATGGTAGGATATCCAAATCATTTAAACTTGCAACCTTAGCATTAGATACTGATGTTGTTAACCCTAAATCAAATTTCTCTAACCTAATACCGTAGACTGCTCTAAATTTGTCTGTAAACTTACTGTCAAGCATTCCAAATACAGAATTTGTAGTGCTATTAGCTTTGTAACGATCATTACCGTTTGGAATTTCATCCAAAGAATATGCACCATTATTTATTAAATCACTTCCAAATAAAGTTTGAAGTGATCTTGTTCTCACTGAATTGGCATTTGGATAATTGTTGTCTAAATTTAAACCTATAAACCTGACATTAAAATCTCTAGTTCTATAATTAGAGCTGATACCAACTTTCAACTTACTATCTAAGAAATTAACAGGTTTTTCATAGTTTATACCCACCCAAATAATATTTTCAGAAAGGGAAGAAAATAACCTAGAGTTATCTAAACCTGTATTGGTATTACTTGCTAAAAAAGGATCTCCAGGATTATTTTGTTTGTAGTTAACTTTTCTTTGATCAGGTTGATCATTTAAGATGTTACTAAAACTCAAATTCCATTTAATTTTAGCTTTTTTCTCGCCAATACTGTGGTCACCTTCTATTGTTGATTTTAAGATTGATTTTTGTAAAAGATCAAATGCATAAAATCGATTATCTGAACTCGAAGATTGCGAATTACTACCAATCCTTGTTGTAAATCTATCATCTAGAATTCTATTGTAAAGATTTTTGAAAGTTATCTTACTTTTTTTATAGGTATATGCAAAGTTTGCAAGCAAACCTAAATTAGAACTGAATAAATATTGTTGATCCAAATAATTATACGCGAAAAATTGTCTTTTAATATCTGGAGTAACATTTTCAGACGTTCTGTAAGATAAAGATAAAGTAGTGCCAAATCTATTTTTTTCCTTGCCTATCTCTGTCACCTTACCTAAGGTAACTTGATAGTTTTGACTAGGTAATGCTAATCTGTTAAAGACATCATATTTATTATTTAATAAATTTATAGCAGCTATATTCTGATTAGCACTAATTTTTTTTCCAATAATATCTTCAGAACTTGGGAAGCTATTTGATAATTTTCTACTGCTATTACCAAAGGTTAAAAAATCCGCAAATTTTCTATCTCCCGAATAAAAATCTTTAAAAGTACTGTAACTATTATAACCGTATCCTAAACCAATAGAGAGAAAATCTTGATCAGGAACATCTTTTGTAGATACCTGAACGATACCCCCTGCAAAATCAGCAGGTAAATCTGGAGTCGCAGTTTTACTAATAATTACATTATCAATCAGATTAGATGGGACAATATCAAATGAAAAAGCCTTTCTGTTTGGCTCAGTACTAGGTAAAGGAGAACCATCAATTAACGCACTATTATATCTATCACTTAAACCTCTAACTATTACAAATTTGTTGTCCTGAATCGTTGTTCCGCTTACTCTCTTCAAAACTTCGCCAGTATTTTTATCTGGAGATCTTTTGATTACTTCAGCAGAAATCCCATCAGAAATTACTGCTGAATTTTTTTGTTGTGCATACAATGCTGAGATATTTGCCTGCCGAAAAGTTGCAGTTACCACTACTTCCGATAGTTGCTGAGTCTTTGAAGGTTCTAAAAGGACATTAAGATTGGTAACTTTTCCTTCCGCAACAACTATATCTGTAATTTCTTTGGTTTGATATCCTAAGTAACGAAAAATAACTTTATAAGTTCCAGCCTTTAAATTACTGATGACATATTTTCCATCAATATCTGTACTTGCTCCAATTGTACTTCCACTTATCCCTACTGTACAACCTATTAGTGTTTCACTATTCCCTTTATCAGAAACAATACCCGCAATTTTACCTGTTTGTGCTAGAACTGATGTGGTGAATAAAACTAGAATCAGGCTGACTCTAATTAATGATGCTATAAAATTTTGTATCACTTTTGCTTTCTTTTAGTTGCCGCAAAAGTATTAGCCTAATGTTACGTGGTTGTTACTTAAAAATTATGTAAACATCATTACAATGTTAAGCAAAGGTTAAGTATTGATTTTAGTACCTGATTTTCAATTTTTTAAGCAAAAAATGTAACAGCCAGATAGGTCCAATCAATAAAAATTTCAAATCATCTATAAAAGATGGTTTCTTTCCCTCGATTTTATGCCCCATGAATTGACCAATCCATGACAAAACAAAAATAGCTAAGCTGACTTGCCATAAGGCTGGTCCGCCTGATTTTTCTAGATGTTCTAACTGTACCACAAAGAAATAACATAATCCAAAAAAGAACAACATCAAATATGACAGAATGGGTGAAAGCTTTAAGTAATAATAAATGGTGCCTGCCAATAATAAGGAGAACCAATTGATATACATATTGTATTTCCCTAAAAACCCAATATGAGGAAACGGAATTGCTGACACTAAACCAACAATGCTAAACACAATTAATGGTACACATATCCAGTGAATGATTTTATTTGTTGGATTTTGATGTGATGCCGCATATTTAAGAAATAAAATATCTACTTCTCTAATTTCTTCTAGTTTTTGCTTTGCCATTATTGATTAAGCTTAAGGCAGAAAGCTAAATGCTAAAAGCCAAAGTAAATTTACAAAATAAAAAAAGCGATGAAATGTTCATCGCCTTAAATTTTAGAACTAACTAAATATTACTTCGCGTAAGCTACGGATCTTGTCTCTCTAATCACTGTCACCTTAATTTGACCTGGATAAGTCATTTCAGTTTGAATACGATTAGAAATATCTGCAGCTAAAATTTCTGATTGTGCATCAGAAATTTTCTCGCTTTCTACAACCACTCTTAATTCTCTACCTGCTTGTATCGCGAAAGTTTTCTCTACACCTGGATAAGATAAGGCTAAGCTCTCCAACTCTTTTAATCTTCTGATATAACTTTCCACCACCTCTCGTCTGGCACCTGGGCGAGCACCAGAAATCGCATCACAAGCTTGAATAATTGGAGAAATCATGGAAGTCATTTCTATTTCATCGTGGTGAGCTCCAATAGCATTACAAATTTCAGGATGTTCCTTATACTTTTCAGCTAGTTGCATTCCTAAAATTGCGTGAGGTAATTCTGGATTATCATCAGGTACTTTCCCAATATCATGTAATAATCCTGCTCTCTTCGCCATTTTAGCGTTCAGACCTAATTCAGATGCCATAGTTGCACAGAAGTTAGCTACTTCGCGAGAGTGTTGCAATAGATTTTGTCCGTAAGAAGATCGGTAACGCATACGTCCCACCATTCTAATCAACTCGGGATGTAAGCCATGAATTCCTAAATCAATTACGGTACGCTCGCCAATCTCTACAATTTCTTCCTCAATTTGCTTTTGGGTTTTAGCTACAACCTCCTCGATTCTGGCAGGGTGAATACGACCATCGGTTACTAAACGGTGTAAAGCCAAACGAGCAATTTCACGACGAACGGGATCAAATCCTGACAAGATAATAGCTTCTGGTGTATCATCAACAATAATTTCAATTCCGGTAGCGGCTTCTAAAGCTCTGATGTTTCGACCTTCTCGACCAATAATTCTACCTTTAATCTCATCATTCTCGATATTGAAAATTGAAACGGTATTCTCGATAGCAGATTCTGTAGCCGTACGTTGAATAGTTTGGATAACTACTTTTTTAGCTTCTTTAGCTGCAGTCAAACGGGCATCATCAACAATATCTTTAATAGAAGCCATTGCATTTGTACGAGCTTCTTCTCTCAAATTTGTTACCAATTGATTTTTAGCTTCTTCTGCAGATAATCCGGCTATAGATTCTAATTGTACAATGTGTTGATTTTTTAAAGCATCAACTTCCTCTTGTTTTTTCTGTACAATTTCAGTTTGTTTTTCAAAATTAGCTTTTGCCTTTTCAAGCTCTTGATCCTTTTTATTCTGATTTTCTAACTTTTGATTTAATGATTGCTCTTTTTGTTTGAAAGTATTTTCTTTTTGGGCAATGGCATTATTTTTCTGATTAATTTCTTGCTCGTGATCTGCCTTCATTTGAAGGAATTTCTCTTTCGCTTCCAATAATTTGTCTTTCTTGAGAATCTCGGCATTATTTTCTGCTTCCCTTAAAATTTTCTTGGCTTTGTTTTGTGCTGCAACTTCTTGCTTTTTAATCAGTTGGCGTAGTAAGTATCTACCTGTAATTATACCTAATCCAAATACTACTACCGCAATGATTAGATAAATGATTATTTCCATAAAACGTAATTAAATAAAATAAAAAACCGCATTAAATTTTAGACTTCATGTATTGTAAACTTGTCGAACATGTTTAGGGTTTAAGCCATAAACAGATGACTTAAAGCCAAATGAATAATGCTTTTGTAACCCTTCTGAATATCGAAGTGTTAAGTTTTTTAATAGTGAAACCTAAAATCTAAAGCGGTTAAATTTTAATACGCTTAAGTATAAGAACAATTATTTTGTTGCAAAGAAATCGTTTAACAAACTATCCAATTGGTAAACCTTCTCTGCTACGTCTGTATCTTCATTACTTGCTTTTTTCTCTGCCTGTATAGAAGCAGATGCGTAATGTAGCACACACATAGAGAGTAGATCCTGCTTATCTTTAACCGCATATTTGTCTTGCAACTCCTTAATGCGATCATTGATCAATTTGGCAGCTCTTCTCACAATTTCCTCTTCTTCCATATTTATCTTTAAAGGATAAACACGGTCTGCAATATTTATTTTTATCGAGATTTCTCCCATCTAATCTTAGGTTCACTAGGTACTATTTACTTAATAGTACAATACACTTATCTATTTCGCGTACAAATTCGTTAATTTTTTGCTTGATGTCAAGTGTTTTTTCACTTGTTCCTTCTAAACTTTTCGCCATCTTTAAAACTCTTAACTTTTCTTCCAGCTCTTTTCGCTTATTTTCACTGGTTTCTAAAGCTACTTTTAACGACTGATTTTCTAAATTTAGTAGGTCATTATGCTCCTGTAAGGCTTTTGATAAATCAACCAGCTTTTGGGTACGGTCCAGTACCTGATCTAATTTTTTAGCAATTACAGACATTTTTATTTGTAAATTTTTTTTAGTTTTTATTTGGCTTTCGCCGATAATTATCTAATCTCGGCTCCTACTTCTTTCCCGAAGTTAGCAATTAATTTTTTCATGATGCCATCAATTTGCTGTTCGGTTAAAGTTTTTTCTTCATCCTGCAAAATAAAACTTAAAGCATAAGATTTTTTGTTCTCGGGAAGTTTATCTCCTTTATACACATCAAAAACATTAACTTCTTTTAATAAAGATTTCTCAGTTTTAATAGCGATTTTTCTTAAATCTTCAAACCTCACGTTTTGATCAATTAGCATGGATAAATCTCTTCTTACTGCTGGGAATTTTGAAACTTCCTTATAGCTGATGGTGTTGTTTTTAACCAACATTAAAATCATATCCCAATTAAAATCGGCGTAAAAAACGGTTTTATTTACGTCCGTTGCTTTTAAGGTTTGGTTGGCAACCGCACCAAATTCTACTAAAACCTTTGCTCCTCTTCTGTATTGCACACCGTAGGCAAATTCAGGATTTACTATTTCATCGGATTGTAGGTTCTGAATATTTAATCTTTTAAGAATGGCATCTACAACTGCTTTTAGGTTATAAAAGTTAATGTTCCTCCCCCCTTGATTCCACTGTTCAGCATCAACTTTGCCACTTATAAAAATTGAAAGATGATTTCTCTCTTCGTACTTCTCATTGTTTAGATGATATGTTTTACCAAATTCGTAAAACTTCACATCGTTATATCTTCTATTTTGGTTATAGGCAACTGCTTCCAAACCAGAGTAAAGCATCGATTGACGCATTACATCTAAATCCGAACTTAATGGATTTAAAATCTTCACCGCTTCCTCAATGGTCGATGAATAAGACGACTTGGTTAAAGAGTTAGATAGAATCTCGAAATAGCCATTAGCAGTCAACATATCCGCAACGGTATGTTGCAAAGCTTCTTTATCTGGTTTCGGGGAAACATTTAAAGAGGCATTTACTTTTTGTGGAATCTCAATGTTATCATAGCCGTAAATTCTTAAAACTTCCTCTATCACATCCACAGGACGAGTAACATCCACCTTGTAAGTTGGAACTTTAAGTGATAATTGATCTTCTGTTTCTTTTAGTATTTCAATTCCTAAAGCTTTGATGATTTCAGTAATTTCTTCTTTTGGGATGGCTTTACCAATTAGTTTTTGAACATGATCAAATGTCAATTCTACCTCAAAAGCTGAAACCGGATTTGGATAATGATCAAAAATCTCTGAGGTTACTTCACCACCTGCCACTTCTTGAATTAACAAGGCAGCTCTTTTTAAAGCATAAACAGTTATCTCAGGATCGGTTCCTCGTTCGAAACGAAAAGAAGCATCGGTTTTTAAACCAAATCTTTTAGAAGTTTTTCTAACGGAAACTGAATTAAAATAAGCACTCTCTAAAAATATGTTTTTGGTTGATGACTTCACTCCTGATTTAACCCCGCCGAAAACCCCTGCAATACACATGGCTTCTTTGTTATTACAGATCATTAAATCATCTGCGGTTAAAGTTCGTTCCACTTCATCTAAAGTTTTAAACTTGGTTCCTTCGGCACATTTCTTCACGATCACTTTTCCGCCTGTAATTTCATCAGCATCAAATGCGTGTAACGGCTGACCCAAATCATGCAATACATAATTGGTCACGTCTACAATATTATTGATTGGACGTAGTCCGATGACAGCTAATTTTTCTTTTAACCATTGTGGAGAATCCTGAACAGTAATCCCAGAAATGGTCACTCCTGAATATCTTGGAGCAGCGTCTTCATCCACAACTTCTACTGCAATAGCATTTGAAGTATTAGCAACTTTGAATTTTTCAACTGCAGGTATCCTGATTTCAGCTTTTAAAAATGCAGCTAAATCTCTGGCTACACCTAAGTGTGAAGCGGCATCAGCTCTATTTGGCGTTAAGCCAATTTCGAATAGATAATCATCTGGTAAGTTGAAATAATCTTTGGCTAAAGTGCCAATTACAGCGTCGTCAGGTAAGATCATTATCCCTTCATGCCCTTCTCCTAAACCTATCTCATCTTCGGCACAAATCATCCCTTCAGAAACTTCACCTCTAATTTTTGATTTATTAATTTTGAATGGTTCGCCATGAGTTGGGTGAACGTCGCAACCCACCGTTGCTACCACCACTTTTTGTCCTGCAGCTACGTTTGGCGCACCACAAACAATTTCTAATAAATCAGGCCCACCAACATCAACTTTGGTTACTTTTAGCCTATCAGCATTTGGGTGCTGGCCACAATCTTTCACAAAGCCAATCACCAAGCCTTCTAAACCGCCAGGAATAGCTTGAACTTTATCCAAACTCTCTACTTCTAAACCAATAGCTGTAAGTATACTTGAAACTTCATTAGGAGTTTTATCTGTATCAATAAATTGCTTTAACCAATTGTAAGAAATCTTCATTATGATCTGTTTGATTTTAAAGACAATGAAATTTTATAAGTTTCATTCTTTATCTTTCTGAAGGGCAAAAATAGGAAATTAAGACTAACATTAAAGTAAACCTTCATCTGCAAAACTGAAATATGACCTTTCTGTAAAAATCACATGATCTAATACCTGTAAGTCTAATAATTTACCAGCTTCTTGCAATTTTTTAGTGAGTTGCATATCAGCCTGACTAGGTTTTAAATTCCCAGATGGATGATTGTGTGCTAAAATAATATTTGCAGCATTTCCTTCTAATGCGGCTTTAAAAATAATTTTAGGGTCGGCAATGGTTCCTGCTTGTCCACCTTTTGAGATTAATACTTTATGTAATACTTTATTAGCTCTGCTTAATAAGATGATCCAAAACTCTTCGTGTAATAAATCGGCAAAGTTTGGTGCTAATAAATTGTATATATCTTTTGATGATGAAATTTTATTTAAATCAAGTAGTTCTACTTCCTTTCTTCTTCTACCTAATTCTAAAGCAGCAATAATGGAAATGGCTTTAGCTTCGCCGATGCCTTTAAATTTAGATAGGTCTTGAACTGATAGTTTGGCTAAGGCATTTAAATCGTTTTGACAAGTGTGTAAAATCCTTTTACTCAGATCAACTGCGGACTCTGTGGTAGAACCTGATCCAATTAATATCGCTATTAATTCTGCATCAGATAAAACTCTTCGACCTTGCGCTAATAATTTCTCTCTTGGCCGATCTTCTTCTGCCCAAGCCTTAATGGTTATTTTATTTTCATAAGGAGTATTCATAAATTAAAAATAAAGAAAAATTTTGAAGCTAAAAGCTCAACAAAGAAAGCTTATGACTTAATATTTGCACATAATGAAGATAGAAAGGTAGCGTTAACGATAGAATGGAGATACATGCTGAGCTTAATGTCTGTGGGCGTATGAACGGATAGCGTGTCCCGATAGTTGGAAAACGTCAAAGTAGTAAACAAAAAAAGCAGAACTCTTTACAGAATTCTGCCTTTAAAAATATTTTAATCTTTATAAAGAGTTAACGAACTTAGTCAATTTTGACTTGTTGTTAGCTGCCTTATTTTTGTGGATAACGTTCTTTTTAGCTAAACGATCTAACATTGAAGTTACTTTTGGTAATAAAGCAACAGCTTCATCTTTGGAAGCAGCACCACGCAACCTTTTGATAAAAGTTCTGGTAGTTTTTGCTTGGTACCTATTACGTAAGCGTTTTGCAGCGTTAGCTCTAATTCTTTTTAATGCTGATTTATGATTTGCCATTGTTAGCTCTTTATTCCTTTATTAAATATTCCCCTAATCAGGGCTGCAAATATAGGCTGAATAAATTAAATTACAAATTCAAATTTAAAAAAAATTTAATATCGATTTTAACTGATTATGAACAGCATATTGTAATTTAGGATATTGAAATCTAAAAAGGTCATACTGCTCTTACTGTTACCCACTATTTTAATTATGGGATCGTGGGGATTTTTTGCGCATCAAAGGATTAATAGATTAGCAGTTTTCACCCTTCCAAAAGATTTAATTGGCTTTTATAAAAGCAATATCAATTATATTACTGAACACGCTGTTGACCCAGACAAACGTAGATATGCTGATTCCTTAGAAGCTCCAAGGCATTATTTAGATGCCGATCATTATGGGAAAGAGCCTTTTGAAATCATCCCAAGAAAATGGGATGATGCGGTAAAAAAATTAACACAAGACACTTTATACGCTTACGGAATAGTGCCATGGCAAATTCAAAGAACTTTTACCAAGTTAGTTTATGCTTTCAAAAACAGAGACTCTATTTTGATTTTAAAATACTCTGCCGACTTAGGGCATTACATTGCTGATGCGCATGTGCCATTACACACTTCGGAAAATTATAACGGCCAAATGACTAACCAAGTTGGAATTCATGGTTTTTGGGAAAGTCGTTTACCTGAACTTTTTGCAAATGATTACGACTATTTTGTAGGTAAAGCACAATACATAGAAAATCCATTAAATAAAGCTTGGGACATTGTTGAACATACAAATTCGATGTTAGATTCTACTTTATCTATAGAAAAGAATCTAAGTAAAGTTTTTTCTGCTGATAAAAAATATACCTTTAATGAAAGAAACAATAGGGTTATTAGAGAATATTCAATAGAATATTCAAAAGCGTATCATGATGCTTTGAATGGGATGGTAGAAAGACAAATGAGAAGTTCGATTTTAGACGTGGGCAGTTTTTGGTACTCGGCTTGGGTAGATGCCGGACAACCAGATATGCATAAACTAATTAAGAAAGATATAAGTGCTGAAGAGAAAAATCAAACTGAAAAGGAAGAAAAGTTATATCAGAACGGGAAAGCTTTAGGCAGACCTGAGAATTAGTTTTTATACCGAATTAATTGAATGGTATTTTTTATCAATCTAAATTTAACATATACTGCTCTTAATACTTTTATCAATGGATTTTTACGGGTTTTCCAATCACCTCTTTCCATTGTACTTGGCTCGGAAGATGTATTAACTTGCTCAAACATGGCTTTAAAGTTTTTTATAAATAAACCTTTTCCTCCGTTCTTAATAAAAGACAAACACATATCAAATTCGGTCACATCTCCACTTAACCCTTCTTTATAGCGGTCGAATTTTTCGAAAAAATTACTTCTTCGCAAATGTGGATGATCACTGTACACATAAAATTTGAGGTGATCATACTTAAAAAGTGAATTACTAAAGACCATTTCAGAGAATTTTGGGCCGTATCCTTTAAGATAAGGATACTTAAAATAAGCATAGAAACGAATCAAATCGACACTTTCATCTGTATCCATTATTTCTAACGCTCTGAGGAAATTATCATTAAATCCGGACTGAGGGACAAAATCTTCCTGAACATAAAGTGTGTAAGGTTTAGCAATTTCGTCTTGTCCTTTATTAATGTTATTTCCAAGGCCTTTATTGTTTCTTGCCATCACCAAATTAAAATCATACTCGCTTTGAAGATTTTTTAGTTCGGCTAAATGTTCAATTCTGCTTCCATCATCAGATACCACAATATTTCCAAATGTGGCATGAAGACCTTTAAATGCTTTCAAAAGCCTCTCCAAAGAACTACTTCTGTTAAAGTGAGTTACTAGTAATTCTACGTTCTCGTAATGATACGTTTTTAATTCTTTCATGCCCAAACATAAATACGTTTAAAGTCAATCTCGAGTTTTGACAAAAGATGATTGCTAAACACAGATAAATTTATTTTCGATATTAAGAAAAAAAATTAAGAAAATGGTTGCTTAAAAAACGGCAATGTTATATTTGCAGCATCATGGCAAAAATAAACGAAGAAATTTTTAAAAATGTAATCTCTCATGCAAAAGAATATGGTTTTGTATTCCAAAGCAGCGAAATATATGATGGCTTAAGTGCTGTTTACGATTATGGCCAACTTGGTGCCGAGTTAAAAAACAATATTAAAACCTATTGGTGGAAAGCCATGGTACAAATGCATGAAAACATTGTTGGACTAGATTCAGCCATTTTCATGCATCCTAAGGTTTGGAAAGCAAGTGGGCATGTGGACGGTTTTAGCGACCCAATGATCGACAACAAAGATTCTAAAAAACGTTACAGAGCCGATCAATTATTAGAAGATAAGATTACATCACTTGAAGCAGAAGGCGAAAAAGAAAAAGCTGATCATCTTCAAACAGAAATGGATAATGCGCTTAAAGCTGATGATTTACCACTTTTAAAAGAGCTAATTGAAGAATATAAAATAGTTTGTCCAATTTCTAAAACCGCGAACTGGACAGATGTCCGTCAGTTTAACCTAATGTTTGCTACCCAATTTGGCGCCATGGCCGAAGGCTCTGAAGAAGTTTATCTTCGTCCGGAAACTGCGCAAGGTATTTTTGTGAATTTCTTAAACGTTCAAAAATCCGGTAGGATGAAAATTCCTTTCGGGATAGCACAAATTGGGAAAGCTTTTAGAAACGAAGTGATTGCCCGTCAGTTCATCATGCGTATGCGTGAGTTTGAGCAAATGGAAATGCAATTCTTCGTTCGTCCTGGCACTGAGATGGAATGGTATAACAAATGGAAGGAAACTCGTTTAAAATGGCATTTAGCTTTAGGGACTAATCCTGAAAAGTATAAATATCATGATCATGCAAAATTAGCACACTATGCTAATGCTGCGGTAGATATTGAATATGAATTCCCTTTCGGATTTAAAGAAGTAGAAGGAATACACTCTAGAACTGATTTTGATTTAAATCAACACCAAGAATTTTCTGGAAAGAAAATGCAATATTTTGATGCAGAAGTAAACCCAGAAACCAATAAACCTTATGGGAATTATGTTCCTTACGTTATTGAAACCTCTATAGGTTTAGATCGATTTTTCTTGGTGACTTTGATTAATTCTTTCGAAGAACAAGATTTAAGTACAGAAGAAAAGCAAGATTCTCGTTCCGTTTTAAAGCTTCATCCTGCACTTTCGCCTTATAAAGCTGCCATTTTACCTTTAACTAAAAAGGATGGTTTGCCAGATAAAGCCCGTGAAATTATGGATCAATTGAAATTTGATTTCAATATGGCTTATGATGAAAAAGATTCAATAGGCAAACGTTATCGTCGTCAAGATGCAATAGGAACTCCATTTTGCATTACTGTAGATTATGAAACTTTAGAGAATAACACGGTGACCATTCGTCACCGCGACAGTATGGAGCAAGAAAGAGTTGATATTGTTAATCTTCAAAAAATTATTGGAGATTTAGTAAGTTGGAAAAATTTATTGATCTAATTATCTGTAATAAAATTTTACTATTAATTTTTAATTTAAATGATGCCTACAAATTTTTGTAGGCATTTTCATTTTATAATTACTTTCAAATAAATATTATTGTCAAAATCTAAATATTTATAAGTCAAAATGGGAAATTATACTATCTCTCTTAAATATCGTAAAATGGGAAACCTACCTATTATTTTCTGGCTATTTAAGGATATAAGTTGGTATTTATTTTGGAAAACGCTAGGAATATTGATGATTATTCGTACTTTAATAGAATCTATAATTATAGCTTATAGCACTAGGAAAATGACTTCAGAACCATGTCACCGCTTAGCTATTTCATTTTCGATTGGGGCTAATTCTTATTGGATGATTTCTGAATTTTTAGGTTTTGATGCAAATACAATTGTAGGCAATATTTCCTATAAACACCTTGCACTTATTCCTTTCTTTGAATTATATCACTTCTAAATTATTATTTAGTTTGGAGAGTTAAACGTCCTAATGAATTAGAAACTTTATAATTTTAAAAAGGAATAATTCAAATTTTAATCACAAAAAATTATTCTTTAGTAAAATAAATTCCTCAAAAGGAGATAAAGATTTGTATTTCAAGCTTTTGTTCTATACTTTCACGCCTCTAAATGAAATTTATAAAAAAACATCTTCTTATACTATGTTTCTGTTTGACTTTTTTTGCTATAAAAGGATTTACACAAACGCAAAGAGTTTCAAAAACTGATAGTTCCTCAATTAATCTTGTACTTAATCACCTCAATAATATTTTAACCAAGAAGCCTGACAGTGCAATTATTTTAGCTAAACAAATAATTACAGCTTCCGAAAAAGCTGGATATCTTAAAGGTCAAGCAAAGGCAAATCAGTATTTAGGTTTGCTAATGATTAACGCTAAGGAATACAAATCTTCTATTCCTTATTTTGAAAATGCGATTAACATTTTTTCTCAATTAAAAGATAAAAAATCAGCTGCTGATGCGATTTATAAAATGGCTTATGCCTATAATTATTTAGGGGAATCTAAAGTGACAATAGGTTACTATAAAAAAGCACTTGAAAATTACATTAAAATTAAAGACTCAGTTGGTATTGCTAAAACTTATAACAATTTGGCAATTGTTTATGATACAAATGGCGATTATGGAACGGCAATAGACTTTTATTTTAAGACCTATCAGATTGATAAAAAAATTGGTAGAACAAAATCTTTAGGATCTGACTTAAATAACATCGGTCAACTTTTTGAAACATTAGATATTCACGATAAAGCTGCAGAATATCTTCAAAAAAGTATCAATGCATCTGAAGCCATTAATGACTCGGCATCGCTTTGTTATTCTTACGAAAGCTTAGCTACTGTATATTTAAATCAGAAAAAAACTGAAAAGGCGCTCATTTTATTAAAAAAGTCACTGCTGTTTAGCAATGCTATTCCTGATGATGACATCATCAGTTTAATTTACGCCGATATATCAAAAGCTTTTTTAGCAATCGATAAAATTGATAGTGCTAAAGTTTACCTTGCAAAATCACTTAAAATATCTGAGCAGAGACAAATCCCATATAACACTGCTTTTGGGATGATTTATGAAGCTCAACTTTTTAACAAAATAAATAAACCTTTTAAAGCTATCTCATCTGCAAATGATGGGTTAAAAATTGCAAAAAAAATTGGAAGTATTCCTCTAGAAATTAACCTATTAATAGAGCTTAAAAGTGCTTATGCACAAATTGAAAATTATAAATTAGCTTTTGAGACTCAGGAAAAAGCCATCAATTTGAGCAAAGATTTGAATACTGGAGAGACAATTAAAAAAATAACCGCATTACTACTGACGAAAGAGTATGAGAAAAAAGAAATCTATCAGAATGCAAAAAGAGCAATAAAAGATAAATTTATTAAAAACAAACTCAATAATAAGAACTTATTGATAGTCATTTTCATCATCATCACCTTGTTTACCATCGTAATTTCTATCATACTATACCTTAATCATAAAAAACAAAAAGAAGCTAATGAACTATTGATGATTAAGAATGATGAGATTGATAGAAATAGAAGTGAGATTAAAGATCAAGCTTCTGAACTAGCGGAGCATAATGAGATTAAAGATCGATTGTTTACCATTATCTCTCACGATTTAAGAAAACCAATTCATCAACTTTCATCCGTTATCAACCTATTAGAAGAAAATCTATTAAACAGAGAAGAAATGGAACACATTATGCCTTCTATTTCTGAAAGCGTAAAAGATACCTCCGAATTGCTAGACAGTCTTTTGTTTTGGGCAAAAAGCCAAATGAAAGGCTTCAAATTAAGAATTATAGAAACCAATATTAAAGTATTTGTTGACGAAAAATTAAATCATCTTCAACAAAATGCGAAAGAAAAAGAAATCCAAATTGTCAATGAAGTTGCCGATAACATATTAATTAAAATTGATGAATTATTAATGAGCATCATTTTAAGGAATCTGGTATCTAATGCAATTAAATTTTCAAACGCTGGAGACAAAATATCAATTTCATTTAGTGAAGACAAAGACAACTTCAATCTTTTAGTAATGGATACAGGAGCTGGGATGAATAATGAGCAACTTGGTGATTTATTTACCCCTAAAGTAAAAAGTACCAAAGGTACTAAGGATGAAGTTGGATCAGGCCTAGGACTAATTTTTTGTAAAGATTTGATTGAAAAAAGTGGTGGTCGCATATTAGTAAGCAGCGAATTGGGTGCAGGAAGCGAGTTTTGCCTTAAGATTCCAAAATACAATTAAATAAAATTCTTCTCGAACCTCGGCAATATTTAAGACAATTTCGCGTAATACTTGATATTATATGCAGCAAAATGCCTATTATTCAGTTAGTTTTCTTGTTTTTCCCGTTCGTTAGTGTTTTCTTATCCGTTAGGATAAGTAATGATATGGATATTTTAAACCATGAAAAAACTGCTTATTTCGAAGAAACTGCTTTCTATAATCAAAGTTGGCTATCCCGATGGGAAGCTCCCATTAAAGTGCAATGCTTTGGCAACTATACCGTTGAAGATAAAATTCAGGTAATGAGTATGATTGAAGATGTGAGAAATGATTTGGGAACAATTCCTATTCAACTGGTTAATGACGGAGGAAATCTTTTCATCCATTTCGAGGATGATTTAAGTCATTTTAATAATAGTGAAGAATTCAAAAATCAACAAATTCCATTTGGATATATGAAGCCGCAATTAAATCGCAATCATGAACTTCTACAAGCTGATATTTACATCCATCCTGCCTTAAAGGGTATTAAAAAACATGAAGTTTTAAGACATGAATTTTGTCATTCATTGGGTTTGATGTCTCATTCATCAAGGGCTTATTATACTGAGAATCTTTTAGGAAAGATTATATTTAGTAATAGTTCTGCTTATGATGATTATAAATCTAATCAACATATTCCTATATTAGATCAAGAGGCAATTAAAATGCTGTATCAATCACAAATATCTTTAAAAACAAGTAAAAAAGAATTTGACAGAATGAATAGAAATAACTTTTTATAGTATTTATACGTTTAAGGCGATAGTGTTATTAATGTCATAAATAAATAAATACAGGTTACAATTGTCGAAAATACGTATCTATACCAAAGAGTTAAACCAAATTAATAAATTATTATGTTCCAAAACAGAAAAAGATTAAAAGTTTACTCCATCTCAGGGATTTTATCATGTATATTATTTTTAACTTTTGTAAACGTTAGTTGGAAAACTGACAGACCGTTGAAAGTTATTGTTGAAAAAAAAGCGGAAGTAAATGACCTATCAAGTTTTATTCAACAATTATATTCTGATTCACAATTAGCTTCATCTAATCTTTCTATTAATGTTTTTGAAAAAGCAATGATAGGATATTTGAATCTTAAAGATCAGAATTTATTAAGTTCTTCAAAAGACATTTTAACTATAGTTGATTTCACCAAACCCAGTACCACAAAAAGAATGTGGATTATAGATTTAAAAAACAAGCAAGTTTTATTAAATACCTATGTTGCTCACGGACAAGGTAGCGGAGCTGATTTAGCAACATCATTTTCTAATAATGCAGAGTCTCATCAAAGTAGCTTAGGATTTTATGTAACCAGCGAAACGTATTTCGGTAAGCATGGCTTATCTTTAAAGTTAGATGGTTTAGATAAAGGAATTAACGACGAGGCAAGAGACAGAGCCATTGTTGTCCATGGTGCAGATTATGTAAGTGAAAATTTTATTAAGCAAACTGGCAGATTAGGCAGAAGCTTTGGCTGCCCAGCTGTACCTGCATCTTTAAACACTACTGTAATTAATTACATTAAAGACAAAACTTGTTTATTTATTAATGGAAAAAGTGATACCTATCAATCAGCTTACTTAAATCCTCAAGTTGATATCAGCAATTTTCCTATTACGCACTCTTAAAATTGTAAGATTATTAAATAGATATTTTTTAAAATTTTGATATATATTGCAATCTCAATCAATTATATCATGAAAAAAAATACTTTCTTAGTTGCTCTATTTATTGTTTTCTTTATTTCATCTAAAGTATCTTTTGCTCAAAATGCAAATAGATATTATCATTTGATCATTGGAACTTATACCAAAACTCAAGACAAAGGGCTATTTGTTTATAAATTTGATAGTCAAACTGGTGATTTAACTTTTGAGTCAGCAACTCAAGGAATTCCTAATCCCTCTTATTTAACCATCAGTAATGATGCTAAAAATGTTTATTGTGTAAACGAAAGTGGAGCCGATAGAAAAGGTGCAGTAAGTGCTTTCAACTTCGATTCAAAAAACGGGACATTATCCTTCATAAATTCACAACCAACAAAAGGGTCTGCACCTTGTCACATCACGCTTTCACATGATCAAAAATTTATTTTCACTGCTAATTACACTAGTGGAAGTATTAGTGTTTTACCTGTGAATAAAAATGGAAGCATAGGTGAGTTAGCGCAATTAATTCAGCATGAAGGCAGTAGCATTAATGAAAACAGACAAAAAGAACCACACGCTCATTCTGTAAACTTTAATCCATCAGGAACTATATTATTCAACACTGATTTGGGGACTGATAAAATTTATGCTTACGATTATCATGCAAATGAAAAACAACCATTAATTGCAAATGAAAAATCTTCTGCTACTATTACACCGGGCTTTGGACCACGTCATTTTGTTTTTAATCAAAAAGGAGATAAAATGTATGTTTTATCTGAGTTAACGGCTACTGTTTCTTTATTCAACTATATAGATGACAAACTGACGCACAAGCAAGATATCAGCTTAAACGACGCCGATTTTAAAGGCATAAATGGAGCCGCTGCTATCCACATCTCAAATGATGGTAAATTTCTTTACGCAACAAATAGAGGTAGTGTAAATGAGATTGTATGCTTTAAAATTGATAAAAAGCTGGGTACTTTAACAAAAGTTGGCGCAACCAGTACTTTAGGTCAAATGCCAAGAGATTTTTTTATAGACCCAACTGATAATTTTATATTAATTGCACATCAAAATTCAGATGATAT
>JAHJVW010000098.1 GCA_018828585.1 Bacteroidota bacterium | reverse complement strand
AGATAAATGAGAATTATTTTTTGAAGTCCTGATTAATTAATAAGACCTAATTAATCTTTTAAAAATAATATTTTCTGAAAAAAACTATTATTTTCCCATCATCTTCGCCACGTACTTACCTATGATATCAAACTCGAGATTAACCTTATCTCCAACTTGTACATTTTGTAAATTCGTATGTTCATAGGTGAATGGAATGATGGCTACAGAAAAAGTATCAATACCAGAATTTACCACCGTTAAACTGATTCCGTTTACACAAACTGAACCTTTCTCTACCGTAATATTTCCTTTATTGGCATCATATTGAAAAGTATAAACCCAGCTTCCATCGGCTTCATTTAGGTGGTTACAAATTGCCGTTTGATCCACATGACCTTGAACTATATGTCCGTCTAAACGTCCATTCATTTGCATACAGCGTTCCAAATTTACTAAATCCCCTACCTTTAAATGTCCGATGTTTGATTTTTGTAAAGTCTCGTCAATCGCTGTTACTGTATGTTCATCATCTGCTAATTTTACCACAGTTAAACAAACGCCATTATGTGCTACGGATTGATCAATCTTTAGCTCATAAGAGATAGCAGACTTAACAGTAATGTGAAGATTTCCCTGCTCTTTTTCTAGTTGGGTTACCGTACCCAACGTTTCTATAATTCCTGTAAACAAAATGCTAGATTTTACTGATATGATTTTCTATTCTTCTTCCATGATGAAGCTGTTTGTTGAACCTGTTGCTTAGGATTTTTGTTTGCTTTTTGTTGCATTAAAATAGTTCCTAAAATGGCTGCGATTTTTGCTTCATCCTCACTTTGTGTATCGAGCATTTCGGGCTTAAAATATTTTCCTACAAAATGTGTGTCAAAATGTCCAGATGTAAAAGCTTCATGCTGCATCACAAACTTACCAAAAGCCAAAGTGGTTTCTATTCCAGTAATTTCATACTCATCTATCGCTCTAATCATTCTTTCTATGGCCTCTTTCCTGTCTTTTCCAAAAGTGACAAGTTTGGCAATCATCGGATCATAATAAATCGGAATTTCCATTCCCTGCTCAAAGCCATCGTCTACACGTACACCGTTGCCTTTTGGCGTAATATAAGTTTGTAGGGTGCCAATATCTGGCAAGAAATCATTTTTAGGATCTTCGGCATACACCCTCAATTCTAAAGCATGTCCGTTTATTTTTAAATCTTCCTGCTTAAAGCTGATGGCTTCACCTCTGGCGATTTTAATTTGCTCTTTAACCAAATCAATTCCTGTAATTAACTCAGAAACTGGATGCTCAACTTGTAAACGAGTATTCATTTCTAAGAAGAAAAAATCCAGATTTTCATCAAGGATAAACTCTACAGTTCCAGCACCAGTATAATTTACAGAACGAGCTACATCTATCGCACATTTCCCCATTTGCGCTCTAATCTCTTCCGTTAAAACAGATGATGGCGCTTCTTCAATCACTTTCTGGTGACGACGTTGAACCGAACATTCTCTTTCAAAAAGATGAACAATATTTCCATGGGTATCTCCCAAAACCTGAATTTCAATGTGACGAGGCGAAGTGACATATCTTTCAATAAAAACGGCTCCATCGCCAAAGGCAGAAACAGCTTCTGAAACAGCTAATTGCATTTGTTCTTCAAAGTCATCCGCTTTCTCTACAATCCTCATTCCCTTTCCTCCTCCTCCAGCTGCTGCTTTGATCAAAATTGGAAAACCCACTTCTATAGCTCTTAGCTTTGCATCTTCAACATCAGTAATGGCTTCTTCTGTACCGGGAACCATTGGAATATGATACTTTAAAGCCGCAGCTTTAGCAGATAACTTATTTCCCATAATTTCCATTGCTTCCGGTGAGGGACCAATTAAAATTAATCCGGCAGCTTTCACTCTTCGGGCAAACTCGGCATTTTCAGAAAGAAAACCATAACCTGGATGTATACCTTGCGCACCAGTTTGTTTACAAGCATCAATGATTTTATCTATTACTAAATAAGATTGATTAGAAGGTGCAGGACCAATACAAATGGCTTCATCAGCATAGCGAACATGTAAAGCCTCTCTATCAGCCTCAGAAAAAACTGCTACTGTTTTAATACCCATTTCTCGAGCACTACGCATCACTCTCAATGCAATTTCTCCCCTGTTGGCAATTAAAATCTTATCCATCTTTACAAATGTAAAAGTTTAAACGATTTGAGAAAGTTGAAAACAAAAATTAACTTATAAAAGTTCAATTTTTTAAGTTAATTTTCAACGTAGACAATTTCTTAATAAATTGCAAAGTCATGTGTATGATTTACACGATAAATACAATATCTGATGGAAACTTTTAATAACGAACCTAAAAGTAGAATGGATGAGATTTATAAAATCACGTCTATTTTAATTAAAAATGAAGAGGGTGCGTTATCTGAAATTTTAAATGTAGCATGCTCAGTACTAGAAGCTGAAACAGGTATTATTTGCAACATTATAGATGACAAATACAGGGTTTTAGATTATTTTTCTACCATCGGGAGTCCATCTCTTAAAGGAGAAATTCTTAATTTATCTAATACCTTTTGCGAATTTACAATTCAGGAAAACAAAGTTTTATCCGTTGATGATATCAAGAATTCTAACATCCATAAAAACCATCCATCTTGCACAGATTTTGGTCTTGGTTCTTATATCGGAATACCAATCTCTTTTAACGAAAGTGAAATTGGAACCTTAAGTTTTTCCTCGAAAAAAGCAAAAGAAACACCATATTCACAAACCGATAGGGATTTTGTGCAATACCTTGGGCAATGGGTGAGCAATTATTTTGACTTGCTATATTTTAAAAGATCTATTCAAGATAAAAATGAATTGCTTGAAGAGTTAAACCAGCAGGCCGAAGAGAAGAATAAAGAGTTAAAAGAAATAATGGACGAAAAGAATCAGCTGATGCAGATTCTTGTACATGACTTAAAATCACCTTTAAGTAATATTCAAATGCTTTCTTATCTTTTTCAAGAGTTTTCTACGGATTCGGAAACAGAAGAGCTGGTTGGTATTTTTAACAAAAGCCTAAAAGATGTATTCCATTTAATTGATCAAATGGAAACACTTAATAGTGTGGAAAATTTTGAATTGAGCAATTTTATTGAGCAATTTAATTTGAAATCTTTTATAGATGAAAACATCAAAAATTTCCAAAACACTGCCGATTCAAAATCAATAAAACTAAATTTTAAATCAAAAGGTAACGATTTCAATATTTCATCTGATCAAAACTTTTTGAAACGTATTTTTAATAACCTATTATCAAATGCCTTAAAGTTTTCTCCTTTTGAAAAAAGTATTCATATCAATTTAGTTGAAACGGATGATGGATTTAAGATAACCGTAACAGACGAGGGACCTGGTATTAGTGAAGAAGATAAAGTGAAATTATTCAATAAGTTTAGTTCCTTAAAAAATAAACCTACCAATAATGAAAGTTCATCTGGCTTGGGTCTGTTCATCGTAAAAGAATTAGCAAAACACCTCAATGCTAAAATTGAAGTGGAAAGTTCTTTAGAATCAGGAAGCACATTTAGCGTTTTTTTACCAAAAATCTTGACCAACAAAACTTAAACTTTATTTTTTAAGATATCTATGGTTTGCTGAGTTTGATCTGCTGTTATGTCCAAATGTGTTACAAAACGAATCATCTGCTTGCCAAAAGTCCCACACAAAATGCCTTTATGTTTTAATTCTTCTACAAAATGATCTGCATCTTTCTGTTCATTTAGTTCGAAGATGATGATGTTGGTATCAACAGGCATCAAACCTTTAACAAATGGCAAATTCTTAATTGAGTCGGCTATTTGTTGCGCATGCAAGTGATCTTCCTTTAATCTTTCTATATGATGATCCAAAGCATATATACCAGCAGCAGCTAAAAATCCAGCTTGGCGCATTCCACCTCCCATTACCTTTCTCACTCTTCTGGCATATTTAATGGTTTCTTTACTCGCCAATAAAACTGAACCAACTGGTGCACCTAAACCCTTTGATAAGCATACCGAAATACCATCAAAATATTGTCCATATCCTTTTGCCGAATCGCCACTAGCTGCCAAAGCATTAAAAATTCTTGCTCCATCTAAGTGAAGCTTTAATCCTTTTAATCTACATAAATGATAAATGGGTTCAATTTGATCTAAAGTATAAAAACTACCGCCGCCTCTATTTACCGTATTTTCTAAAACTACCAAGCTAGAGTGTGGATGATGCACATTACCAATGGGATTAATTTCTGTTTCTATCATTTCGGCAGTAATACGTCCTCTATCTCCATTCAACAACCTTACTGATGCTGCAGAATTAAACATGATTCCACCTCCTTCATATCGGTAAACATGTGCAGTTTGATCTGTGATCACCTCGTCTAAAGGCTGTGTAAAACATTTAATAGCAATCTGATTGGTCATGGTACCAGACGGACAAAACATGCCTGCTTCCATTCCAAATAAGTCCGCTGTCTTTTTTTCTAAGGCATTCACAGTTTCATCTTCGCCAAAAACATCATCTCCAACTTTTGCAGTAAACATGGCTGCCAACATTCCTTCAGTTGGCTTAGTTACGGTATCACTTCTAAAATCAATCATTTAAAAATCATTTATAGCGCAAATTCAAAAAATTTCCTCGCTAAACAAAATGCATCATCAAAATTTTACGAAGCTATTGTATCTTTGAAGATGTCTTTCAAACAAGTTCCTGTAACGATCATTACTGGCTTTTTAGGTGCTGGCAAAACCACACTTCTTAATCATCTCATTAAAGAAAGTCCGGATAAAAAATTCGCGATTATAGAAAACGAATTTGGTGCCATCAACATTGATAGTGAATTGGTTATCACTACAGATGATCAAATTTTTGAGCTATCAAATGGTTGTATTTGCTGCTCTTTAAACGGAGATTTATTTGAAGTTTTGAATAAGCTGGTTACCGGAAAATTTGAATACGACCATTTAATTATCGAGACTACTGGGATTGCAGATCCATCAGCTGTTGCAGCCTCTTTCCTAACTGATTATAATGTGCAAACGGCTTTTAAATTAGATGGTACTGTCTGTTTGGTGGATAGTAAAAATGTGTTAAGTGTTTTGGGTGTGGATGAAGAAGCTTCGAAACAAATATCTTTTGCTGATCATATTATCTTTAACAAATGTGATGAAATTTCTAGCGAAATGATGGAAGAAATCAAATCTAAAATAAAAGGATTAAACCCATTTACGGATTATTCTTTTACCAATTACGGCAAGGTTGATACAGCAAAGATTTTATCTCTAAATGCTTATCAAAAAGAAAAAACTCAATTTAAGTTAGGTTTTAATACGAATCAGAATGTTTTTGGTATCAACCAAGAGACTAAACATCAAGACCTAGTTTCCCAAAGCTTTATTTTTGAGCAAAGTTTTGATTTATTAAAAATCAGACATTACCTCACCGTCATGCTATTTATCCAGGGAACTTCATTTTATCGTATCAAAGGCATTTTAAATATCGAAGGATTACAGAGAAAACTGATTATACAATCAGTAAAGGGGGCACCCGTTTTCACGGATGGTGATGAATGGCAAGTTAATGAAAAAAGAGAAACCAGAATTGTATTTATTGGCAAAAACCTCAAAAGAGAAATTCTTGAAAAAGGAATTAAACAATGTATTTTTAAAAATGAAAATCATTAATCTAAATTAAGCCAATCTATAAAAGGAGTGAATTCCTGATGCCAAAACCATTCACTATGTTTTCCATCTTCTTTAATTACTAATTTCATTTTACTCGAAGGAAGTCCGTTTTCCAATAAAAGTTGATACATCTTTTCCATATCATTAGCCATATCCTCACTTTCATGCGCTCCGGCAACAAAATAGATTCTTGAATTTTTTAATTTCTGATGATTTACAAAATCATACATTTTTGGAGCAATCCAAAAGGATGGAGAGAAAACTCCTGCATTTCCAAACACTTTAGGGTATTTTGCAATTGCATACATCGCAATTAATCCTCCCATCGAGCTACCTGCAATCGTGGTATATTTTACTTCACTTAAGGTTCTATATTTTTTATCCATATAGGGCTTTAAAGTATTTGCTATAAAATCGATATAGTCATCTCCTGTTCCTTTTCCAAATTTAGAATCAAATGGATTATACTCCGTTGACCTATTTGCACCGCTATGTTCTATTCCTAACACAATACATTCACCCTTTTTAGTTTTTGAGAGACTATCCAATAACTCATCTACACCCCATTCACCATAGGCAGAGGTTTTAGTATCAAATAAATTTTGTCCGTCTTGCATATAAATAACCGGATATCTTTTACTTGATTTTTCATATGAAGGAGGTAAATAAATCCAAACGTTTCTATCTAATGCTAAATAGGGCATGTGAACCGTTAATTTTAAACGACTTACATTTACAGAACCTGTACTTTTGATGGACTCATTTGAAGTAAAATTCTTAAAATTTGCCACCAGAAGATGAATACTTGTGTCTTTTGAGATGTTAATTGTTCGATTAGAAATTGATTTCCCATCTTTATCACATTCAACATTGTTCCAATCTCCTTTTGTAAGTTTGAATTCATGCTGTCCATTTGGAATAGATAACCTCTAGGTTCCAAATTCCACCTGCTTGATTTTTAAACTGATAACGGAGGTCATTAGGCTTCCAATTGTTAAAATCACCGGCTAGATAAAACAATGAATCATTAGAATTTAAGTTGTCTGGTACTCTAAAATCAATCCGCGTTTTATAGAGATTTTGCGCAGAAATTTGAAAAACCTGAAAAAACAAAAGCCAAAAAATTAGATTTTTTTTCATAATTGGATGCTAATTTATAACTTTTACGGAAACGATTTACGAAAACGTTTGCGTAAATAGAAAATTTTTATCATTCATCACCTAAGTGTTATAAATACACTGAAATGATTTATTAAAATATTTAAGCATCTGTTATACAGTTAATTAATTTTAAAAATAGATT
>JAHJVW010000097.1 GCA_018828585.1 Bacteroidota bacterium | reverse complement strand
CACATTAGATAAACTGCCCAGTATTTCATTAACAAAATAACGTGATCAAAAACTCTAAAAATAAAAAAGCTGTCTCGTTTATTTTTGAGACAGCCTCTTCCCTGGTTTTCTAAATCAATTAAACTTTTTATAAAGTTGTGCTATCAAAATGAAGTTTTTATGAGGTTTATAGTGAGAATGAGTCTGCATCTTTCAAAAAAGGCATTTCTGATCTCGTTTTATCTACCTCGCTTTTATAAATTGTAAAAGTGTACAAATCCTCTTCATCTCTTTTGTAATACACTACTCTTCCTTGAGGGTCTATACAAGTGGTGTCACCACTGTAATAAATTTCATTCCCATCATGGCCAACTCTATTTAACGCAATGATGTAAGACTGATTTTCAATAGCTCTGGCTGGAATGAGTGTTCTCCAATGATGGGCTCTTTTCTCGGGCCAATTTGCAACAACCAATAAAAGATCATAAAAATCATTATTGTTTCTAAGCCAAACTGGGAATCTTAAATCATAACAAATAGTAGGCATAATTTTCCAGCCATTCAACTCAACTATCAATTTCTTACTCCCTGCTTGATAAACTTTATCCTCGCCAGCCATTCCAAATAAATGTTTTTTATCATAATGATGATTGGTTCCATCAGGTTTCATCCAAATTAAACGATTATAAAATTTATCTTTTTCTTTGATGATTAATGATCCGGTAACTACGGCATTAAAATATTTAGCTTTTTCCTTCATCCATTTCATCGTTTTACCGTCCATTTCTTCAGCCAAATCTGCGGCATTCATGGTGAAGCCTGTAGTAAACATTTCTGGCAAAACGATTAAATCTGTCTTTTCTCTAATGGCAGAAAGTTTGAGACTAATGTTTTGAAGGTTTTTATCGATATTTTCCCAAAAAAGATACGCCTGTAAAATTGTAATCTTTAGTTGATCCATGATGAAATTTTTAACGGATTAGGTTTTATTAAAATTATTTAAAATAGTTGATAATAGAGGGCACTATATTTTCAACAAAAAACCTGCCGCTTTCTCAAGCGTCTCCTCTTTTTTCGCAAAACAAAAACGTAAAGTGTTCCCCTCAGATGGCCTACTGTAAAAGCTGGAATTTGGAACAGCAGCAACTTTATAATCTTTTACCATTCTTAAAGCAAAATCTAAATCCTTTTCATCGGTAATCTTTTCGAAACTAACATTTTGAAAATAAGATCCTCGACAATCTAATAAAGTAAATCTTGTTTGATCTAAAAGGCTCCTAAATAAATCTCTCTTCTTTTGAAAAAAAGATGCAAGCTGCTGATAACTATCTGATTGGTTCATGTATTCGTTAAACGCTATTTGAATAGGAGTGTTTACACTGAAAACTTGAAACTGATGAATTTTTCTAAATTCGTTCATCAAATATTCTGGAGCAAGACAATATCCCACCTTCCAGCCAGTGGTATGAAACAACTTTCCGAAACTAGCGATCACAAAGGTTCTTTCTTTCAATATAGGATATCTGGACAAACTTAAATGAGCTTCGTTATCATATATGACATGTTCATATACTTCGTCACTGATGATAGCAATATCCGTGTTTTTTGTAATCATGATCAACTGATTAATATCTTCTCTATTTAAAATTTGACCACTCGGATTATGCGGAGAGTTTATAATAATTAATTTAGTATTTACAGTGACTAATCTTTTTACAATGTCCCAATCTATTTCATAAAATGGCGCCTGCATCTCGAATGATTTTACCAAACCGCCAAAAAGTTTTACGGTTGGTGCATAACAATCATAAGCGGGCTCAAAAATAATTGCTTCATCATTAGGTCTAATTATGGTAGCTATTGCAGTAAAAATTGCCTGCGTACCCCCAGCTGTAATGGTAATTTCTTTTTCAGGATGATAGAAGGACTGGTGTAAAGCTTCAACTTTCTTTGAAATACTTTCCCTTAAGCTTAAAATACCAGGCATAGGAGCGTATTGGTTATTTCCTTTTTTCATTTCACTATTCACCAGTTTGATTAATTGTGGAGAAATGGGAAAGTCAGGAAAACCTTGCGAAAGATTGATGGCATTGTGCTTTATTGCTAAAGATGTCATCACAGAAAAAATGGAATTTTGTACTTGGCTTAATTTAGAAGAGATATTAATCACAATAATTTATAAATTTTTATTTAAAGTATGATTATTTTTAAGACAAATAAAACTATCAGAAGAAATTTTTGTCTGAAACAAATAACAAAATCTAATTATGAGTCATTTTAATAAAACGAATAAGCTTTTTTTAGTTTTAGCCTGTTTTTTTTTAGCCGACGCTTTACTTTCTGAATTTATGGGCGTTAAGTTATTCTCTGTAGAGGAAACTTTAGGATTCGCCAAATTTAATATTAATCTTTTTGGAGTAAAGGATTTGTCCTTTGTGATGTCAGCAGGTGTGATTACTTGGCCAATTATTTTTGTTTTAACAGACATTATTAATGAATACTTCGGATTAAAAGGGATTAGGTTTCTATCCTATTTGACCGCTGTTATATTAATTTATTCTTTCCTTATTGCGGGTTTAGATATTAAATTAGTGCCTGCTGATTTTTGGATTAATCAAAATATTAATGGTCAGAATATTAATATGAATAATGCATTTACTGGTATATTTGGTCAAGGAATGTGGATTATAGTAGGCTCCATTACCGCATTTTTAGTAGGACAAGTAACTGATACTTTTATTTTTCACAAGATTAAAAAAATAACTGGAGATAAGCAATTATGGTTAAGAGCTACTGGAAGTACGGTTGTATCTCAGCTTATAGACAGTTTTATCGTGATTTTTATAGCTTTCTATTTAAATCCACAATATCATTATACCTGGCAAATGGTCGCAGCGATCGGTTTAGTGGGGTATGCTTATAAATTTATTGTCGCATTGTTGATGACCCCTATTTTATATGGTGTTCATTATATTATCGATAGCTATTTAGGGAAAGATTTGTCTCATCAATTAATGGATAACGCTGCTAAAGAAGATTAAATTATCCCTTTTTTAATAACGTTTGAATATCTTTAATCAGTTGATCCATCTCTAATTCGAGTGTTCCATTATATATTCCTCTAATACGTTTATTTTGGTCAATCAATAACATATGCTCTGTATGCAAAAACTTTGTACTGTCTTTTGTAAAGCCTAAATCCTCTTCTGCAAAGTAAGATTGACGAGCTAAATTATAGATATCTGCCTTATTCCCTGTCAAAAAATGCCAATTAGGATTATCGATTTTATGAATCTGAGTATAAATCTTTAATCTTTTTACATCATCAACCCACGGGGTTACGCTATAGGATAAAAGTTCGATTTTAGAATTATTTTCAAAAGCATTGGATATTAATCTCATATGATCTAACATTACCGGACAAATGCTTCCACAGCTCGTAAAAACAAAATCTGCCACATGAATTTTATTTTCTATTTCCTTCTGAGTGATTGTTTTTCCTTCCTGATCTGTAAAAGAAAAATCAGCAATTTGATGAGGGATTTTTTGCTCTAAATTCTCATCTTTTGATAGAAAGATAGGAGTGAAGTCGGGTGAGTTATAAAAGGGAAGTCGCTTTTCTTCCACTTTTTCGATTTTAGATTTACATCCTGATAAAGACATAAAGAATAAAAAGCTACTTAATAAAAAAGTTGTCCAATACATTTACACAATTTTTAGTTCCTAATAAGCCATATCTTCTACCGTTAATCATTTGATAGTTGCATCTGATTTTACCGTCATCATAAAACATTTTTTGTGAGCCTACTTCATATCCTTTTTCATAATGCATTTCTTGGATCAATTGCCCATCATTATTCCATGCCCTAAAAACACCTTCATATTCTCCATCTTTAAAGAAATAGGCTGATTGTTTTTTCCCATCCGGCCATAAGGCTAAATATTCACCTTCTTTTAACCCATTTTTATAATATCTTATTTCTTTTATTTGATGCTGAGAATAAAACTTTTTTGAAACTCCATTGGCTTTTCCTTCTGTATAATTATTAACGGATAAGGTATCTTTTGAGTTAGGATAAAGTTCGTAAATCATCCCAGTAAAAGGCTTTTCTTGATAAACTATTAAATCGTTTACAGCAGTCAAAAACTTATCCTCAGCATTTAATTTTAGGCTCGATTCCTTTCTAATGAAATTACAAGCTGAAAATAAAGTTAGAAAAAGAATGCCCCTAATTACTAACTGTACCAGCTGTACCATAAAAGCCACTTCCATTAATGTATGGGTCTGTATCTGTAATGTGATAATGATAGAAGCCATTTGGATAATCTGCAGTAACAGTAGTATGTCCGTGATAAGCATCGAGCATTGAATTGTTAACCGTTTGTCCATTTTCTTGAGGCCCATATACTGGGAAACCATCCAGTAAAAAGCCCAATAAAGATGATTTAGTTGCTTTTACAGTAGTTAAGTATAAAGGCTCTACATGGTAATGATATTGTCCACTCATTTGTGGATGTCCCCACCATTGGTCGAAACTTGCAATTTCACCTGTTAATGGTTGATTTGGACCCGCATATTGATTAAAAATAGGCACTCCATTTAGCGCAACACCAATTGGACCTAATGGGGTAGCTGAATGATTTGAAGCAACTGTTGGATTTAAGGGGATCTTAAAAGTTAAACTTTGCGAATTAATATTATTTGGATTTTTAGCAAATTTATTATTTCCAAATGTGGTTCCAGTGAAATTCTCATATAAAGTATTGCTGGAGGCATAATAAACACTTTTATGATCTGGCATCCCATTAGATTTGATGTAAATATAAGTTCCGTCAGAGGTGATGCTAGTAGCACCATAAATTTTCTTGTATATATCTGGAACAGTTGAAGTTCCGGATGTTCCAGTTGTAATTGTTGTACTGCTTTTTTTACAGCTACTAATAATGATTGAGCCGGCAAAGACCATTAAGAAAAGAAAGGTGTTTTTCATGTTTTTTAATCTAATAATGTTTAAGGAATTCTGACATATTTTTATAAATGTTATTCTTTTCTTGGTTTAAATAATTTCGCTAAATCAAGTGCTAAATCATTAAATTTTATCAATTGATTAGGTTTACAGAGTATTTTAATATCTTGGAAATGTTGATAATGTGTTTTTTCAATTTCTAGTTGTAAATAGCTAATTTCTTTTTCTAATAATTCAACATTTGAAGTATCTGAAGTAACTAAAGTTGCATAAAGCTCGTTTTTACTTTCTTTTATTTCTTTCTGTAATTTTTCAATCGCTTGTTGATGATTTTTTATAAGTAATTCATATTTCTCAATTTGTTGTTTATCAAATCCTAGTCTTTCAATAATTATTTTCTTTGGACCTTCTTGCTCAAATTTTAATGGATGAGGCGGTTTTTTAGTAAATAAAAAGGTTAGGGTTCCAAAGTTTAGTATCAAAAGGATAACAACACCAATGGTTAAAAATTTAGTTTTGGTCATGATAAAAATTATTATTGTTTCCTAACTCTAAACTATTTGCAAGAGTTTTTATGTCAGAGGATGTTTTCTGGTTATTCATTTTTATCCATACCGAAACATTTAAAATCAATAAGAGAGAAGCCGCTAAAGCTAAAGTCCATGATAAAGATTTTACAAGTTTAGGAGTTTTACGTTGCTCAAATTCATGCATCACTTTCGCAAATAGGAAAGGAGGTACCTCTAGCTTTTCTATTTTTTTAAATAATTCTAGATTCTTTTCCAGTTCCATAATGTATTAGACGATTTATTTTGATTCATCCTCCGCTTATTATTTTATTTTTTTTGAAATATTATGTTTCGCTCTTTGTATTAGAGATTCAACGGCTTTTACAGATATATTCATCATCTCTGCAACTTCCTTTTGAGGATGCCCCTCTATTTTGGTGAGAATGATTGCTGTCTTTTGCTGGTTTGAAAGTTCCGCAATTGCTTGAAATAGTAAAGCCATTCCTTCTTTGTCTTCCATCCTTACTCCTGGGTGATTAAAATCAGCCAATTCGGAAATGGGTTCTTTAGTTTCCGAATGAAATAGGGAAATAAAAATTCCAAAACGCTTTTGTGTTTTTTTTGATTTTTGAAAGTCAAGGCATTTATTAATAGTTACCCGATAAATCCAAGTTTTTAATGATGATGTTTCTTGAAATTGATTTAGTTTCTGAAAAATGGCAATAAAAGTTTCTTGGGTAATGTCTTGTGCATCCTCAGTATTGTAAACATAATTTAAACATAGGTTGAAGACTTGTTTACTGTATAGTTGATAAATCTCTTCGAAACTGAATGAATTAGACATTTTATGATTCTCTATAATCAGGTTTTAAGGCGTATGTTAAAATTAAAAAATCTATTTAAATGGATTCGAGAATTTAGGATCTGTAAAGATAGTTTCATCAGTTAAAGTGTTTAAGAAATTCAACATATCCTGAATGTCTTGTGGTGCAATTGAATGTTGAGGAATAGGCCTTGAGCCTGTACCTGGAGCTCCGGCATTGAGCATGGCTTGCACACTTAAGACGCTCCCATTATGAAATAAGTTTGTACGATTCATCACGTTTCTTAAGCTACCTGATTTAAAGTTATTGGATCCTCTAATTCCTATATCGTTGTTATCGGCCAAACTAAAACCTTGGCGTGGATTGCTGGTGATAAACATGGGTGGCGTATGGCAACTCGCACAAGTAGGTCCGCCAGCGTTTAAGAAAATTTGTTCACCTTTTGCTTCTGATGTCGTAAAACTTGCTTTTTCCTCTTTCACTAAATCATACTTAGATTGATAAGTTATGATGCTTCTTACATACTGCGCTATAGCTTTTGATATCTTTGTAGAGTCTATTGCTGAAGAACCAAAAGCTTTTAGAAATAAATCAGGATAATAATCTAATCCTTTTACTTTTGCCTCTAATTCATTTAATGTTAAACCCATTTCTACATGATTTTGAATAGGTTGTAAGACCTGTGCTTCTAAAGATCCTGCTCGCTCATCCCAAAACATTCTACCGTTTTGATAAAAGCGTAAGTTGATTAACGACATTGAGTTTCTACTTGTTTTCCCTCCGTTAAATCCGCTGCTTAAAGCTACATTATCATCAAAAGAAAGTTCTGGCTTATGACAGCTGGCACAGCTAATGGTGTTGTTTTGACTTAAGTGTTTATCATAAAACAACACTCTGCCTAAAGTTGCCCCTTCATTGGTCAATCGGTTATTAGTCGGCGTATTGTCTGCAGCGGCTAATGCTATAGCTACATGCGTTGGGTAAGTCACTAAATAGTTTAAGGGCGAGCTTGGTAAATTGAGCACTGTTGAAAATGTATTTAAAGCCGAATTTTCTTTAGTACAAAACTGAAATAAGCAAACGGTAAGGATGATTGCGATTAAAATTTTTAATTTTCTCATGTATACAATTAGCTTTAGGGTAGTTTAGTTTTTGTTTTAGTGCAAATGAACTCCCAATTTTTACATGAGGATTTATTTTGTTGCTTTTAAACCTAACCGATAAAACTGCTGACCTACCCTAAAAAAAAAATAAATTTCAAGTATTTTAAAAGTTATCGTGTAACTATACTTAACCTATACTTAAATTAAAACCAGCTTACATATTTATTTGCGCTGTTTGATCCCTCTTTCTTCTTAATGAGATCCTTACCCTGAGCACTATTTTTTTGGAAAATTAGGTATAGAAATAGCAGATTGTTTGGAAGGGGTTAATATCATAGACACTCATGTCTAAAATTTAAGGAATTTATAAATATGCAATTATTTTAAATGACCCTTGTTTTCAGTAAAGTGCACAATTTTTAATTCCATTTTAATATTATGTTTTTAATCGCAACAACATTTTTCAATCCTCATTAAGGATTAATTAAATGGAGAGAGAATACCGAAATTATTCATCAAACTAAGCCGGCTTTTATTTTCTATTTTGATAATTTTTTCAATAATAACTCTGGCTCATTTGTAGTTATGAAGTCAAAATCATTTTCGAGTAACCAGTCCATATCCGCAGCATTGTTAACTGTCCAAGCGTTTAAAGTAATGTGGCTCTTTTTCGCACTTTTCACCCATTCAGGATGATCTTTAAAAGCTGTAAAATAATAATCTGCACCAGAAATGCCATCTTTTTTTAGTACAATCGGAGATTTATTAGCCTCCAAATATTGTGTGATAGCTTTTTGATTCAACTTATGGATTTCTTTAAGAATATCATAGTCAAAACTGATATAACATATTTTGTTTTCGGCTTTTAGTTCATGTACAAGATCTAATACTTTTTTGGCCACTGTTATCCCTCTTGACTTACTCACATCAGATGGTTTTATCTCACACACCAATTGCGTAAGTTCGTTATCTTGCATACCTGCAGTTATATATTGTCTTAAAGTGGGGAGTTGTTCGCCATTAGAAAGTTTGAATTGTTGAAGTTCATTATAAGTGCTTTTTTCTATTGGTAACTTATGATATTCTGGATCATGGTTAATGACCAGAGAATCATCTATGGTCATTCTGACATCAAACTCAGATCCTCTACAATGAAGTGCTATTGCCTCTTTCAAAGATGCTATAGAGTTTTGTGGTAAATTTTTCGCTTTCCAGGCTCCCCTATGAGCGATTACGGGATTTTTGGCAAACTTGTTTTTAGTTTTTAAAGTGCTGCAAGATGAAATTACGATCATTAAGGTGAGGAAAAGTAAAAAACGCATGAATATAGGTTAAAGTTAAAATGGAATTGGAATGAGATCAGCAACGGATTTAAGACATTTTCTAAGAATAAGAATGTTTGATCGGATTAGCTTTTACAAACATTCTTATTTTTTTGAAATTAAAAATTAATTATAACCATCGTTTTGAGGGTAATTTGGACCCAGTAAACTAATTTCGTTGAGGGGAATTGCCCAGTTCACCATATAGGGTTTCATTATACGTCTAGCATCTGCTTTGTAAGGTAATGGCTTAGCTGTTGTATTATTTGCACCTCCTGCGGTTGAGTTATCGGGACTTAAATCTCCTGCTAAACCATACCCGGCGTGATTTACCACAAAATCATACAATTTACCAGTTCTCTTCAGCATATACCAGCGTCGTCCTTCAAAGGCTAGTTCTCTAGCTTGTTCGTCTAAAATGGTTTGTATGTTTATCGTATTCACCTTGGCTGCACTTGCTCTTGTTCTAATGGCGTTTAATTGTCCCAAAGCGGTACCTGAATTTGCCGCATCACCCGCAGAACCTATATTACCCAGCATCATATTGGCTTCAGCGGCGTATAAATAAGTTTCTGCTAATCTGTAAACCATGATATTTTTGGTTTGAGTATCTTCGGTAGGGATACCATTATCTGGAAAATACTTTTTGCAACCTGCATTTAACCTGATGAACCAAAAATTCCTATTTGCTGCGGTGCTGGCAAATTCTTTCCAGTCTGGATGTATAATTTTTTGTCCTAAAGTCACATTTGATGGGATTGTTGCTGGATCATTATATACGTAATCCTGAACATAGTAGGCACCTTTGATACGGGTATCATTAGGGTCTGCATTTAAAAGATCTCTCAAGTAATTATTAAGGGTTAACCAGCCAAATCCTCTTCCACCTTGTTCAATGGTATATTTGGATCCTGGAATCAGCTCAGCATAATTTGGCATGAGGTTAAAGTTAATTTTGTTAGGTTTTCCGTTCACTTGCGCTTTAAATTGTAGTGCCCAAAGGGTTTCGGTATTGTTCAAATCTCCTTTAAAAACAAGTCCGGGTTGTGCGACTAATTTATAAGCGCCATTATTAATCACTGCTTCTGCCTGTAATTTAGCCTCGGGCCAGTCCTTTTGCCATAGCGCTACTTCGGCTTTTACATGTCTGGCGGTTGCTTGGGTTATTCTTCCAAATTGGTCTTTCCAAGGAAGGTTTGCAATAGCATAGGTTAAATCATCATTCACTAATTTATAAATGGCTGCTACCGGTGTTTTATCTGTGATGATTTTATTGGCATTTTCAGGCGTAGTAGGCTCTGTGGTCACATAAATGTTGTTGAACAATTTGAACAAAGTGAATACCGCGTTGGCTCTAAAGAATTTAGCCTGTGCAATCACTTGGGTTTTTCTTGCCTCCTCCATATTTGTAATCGTTTCTGCAGATTTAATGATGGCATTGGAACGGTCAATGATTCTATAATATGTTTTCCAATAATCGCTGTAAACACCGCTATTTAGAGGAGTGGTGCCACTGTTCATTCTTCCGTAATTAGAGATCTCTCCACCTCGCGGGATTGTTAAATCGTCTTTTGCATCTATGACAATTGGATTGGAACCATTGTTGGACAAATTCTCCCAAAATGCTCGCTGGAAATTGTATAATCCAACGACACCTGACTCTAATCCATCTGCTGTATTGTAGACATAGTAAGCGGTGAATTGAGAAGATGGTTTTTCTTTTAAATAATCTTTACAAGAGCCGAACACCAACAGGAGGGAGAGCGTGATGAGTAGGGCTGATTTATATTTTCTATTCGTTTTCATGTCTTTTATTTTTAATGATTTAAAAACCGATGTTTAAACCAAATGTGAAAGATTTAGTGTCTGGAAAATCGTTGGGATTATTCTCAGGACTGTAAGATTTATAATCTGTGATGGTGAATAAATTATTAGCGGTCAAATAAACTTTACAGCTGCTAGATTTGATTTTGTTTAACACTGAAAAGGGGAGGTTATAGGCCAGAGAAAGAGTTCTCAACCTTACATAAGAAGCATCTTTAACTCCTAAAACACTAATGTTTGCAGGTGCGCTGCTATAATTAGGTCTAGGGAAAGTGGTAGATGGATTCTCGGGAGTCCAATACGCCACTTTGATGCCATTCCTTACAGATTGTAGGGTGCCGCCTTCGTTAAAGCTGCCTAAATAAGGGTTGTATTTAGTGACATCTTGTACCAAGTAAACATCTGCGAGTAGCTCAAATCTTTTATATTGAAAGTTGGTAGATATGGAACTAAACCATTTCGGCTGTGTGTTTAAAATCACCTTATCATCATTATTAATCACGCCATCGCCATTGATGTCTTTTAAACGAATAGAACCAGCTGTAAGCGTAGTTAAACTTTGGAACGGAGTAACTGTGCCACCACGACTTCCTTGTGCTGATGCTAAAGCTTCTGCATCTGTTTGGAAAATACCATCAAATACATAAGATTGTAAATTGTCAATAGCATAACCCGCAAATCTATTTCTAGCTAAATCATTTATGATGGCTCCATTTAAACCTACAATACCGGTCTTGATGAGTTTATTGGTATTATGGGTGAAAGTAGGAGAGATGGTCCAGTTAACTTTATTATTTCTTATGATGGCTCCCGAAAGGCCTATTTCTATACCTCTGTTTTCAGATTGTCCACCATTGGTGATGGTGCTGCTGAAACCAGAGTTTCCTCCCAAAGAGATGTCAGTTAGCAAATCTGTTGTGGAAGTTTTATAATAATCTACTGAACCTGTGATACGGCTGTTGAAGATGCCAAAATCTAACCCAGCATTAAAAGTGGTAGAAGTCTCCCAAGTTAAATTTGGGTTGTATAAAACATTACCAGGTAAGTTTCCGCCATAAAGGTTTCCTCCAAAAATATAAGAATAATTGTCTACGACACCCAAAGTGGTGTAAGGGTCTAAAGACTGGTTACCTACCGATCCATAACTTAATCTAACTTTTAGTTGATCAATTGTTTTTATGTTCTTTAAAAAAGATTCCCGGTGTACCTGCCATGCTATAGAAGCGGCAGGAAAGAAACCCCATTTATTATTTTCAGAAAAAACAGATGCACCATCTCTTCGGGCGGTGAGCGTCAGTAAATATTTATCTTGCAGGTTATACCTCGCTCTTCCCAGTAAAGAAGATAAACGGTATTGTTGTTTATCTCTGGTAGTTTTAAAATTTAAAGCATTAGAAATCCCATTATAACCTAACACGTCATTTCCAAAGCCAGTTCCCACATCGGTGGTGTTAGAAATATTACGCTGGTTGATAGATTGTACAAAAGTGAAATCAAATTTATTGTTGGTGTTGAGGTCGAATTTATAATCCAATATATTCTCTATCAAGTACTCTTCTTTTAAAATGGCACTCACGGTAGCCATACCATTTGGGGTGACACCTGCAGAATGAAGTTTTGAAAGATAGGTGCCTTGGTCAAAATATTTCCTGTTTAGTAAAGTGTTAAGCTTATAAGAAAGATTTTTAGTAATCTGATACCTACCTACAAGGTTAAGATTGAAGAAATTACTTTTATTTTTCCTGTCCGATTCTCTGATATTCCATAGCGGGTTTATAGAACTGCTACTGGCATTGGCGCCAGCAAGATTTTTCACTAGTACCCCATTTGCATCATAAGGACCTGTGAAAGGGGAGATAGTGATAAAATCTAAATTAGAACTTTCTACACCCTGTTCATCTGTGGCTAGGTTAAGGTTGGCAGAAAAGCTGATCTTTTTACTGAGTTTTTGATCTAGGTTAATCCTGAAGGAACCTCTTTTATAATCGGCTTTTGGCACTAAGCCTGTCTGATTGTAAAAATTAATGCTGCTGTATAATTTGGTGTTCTGGTTGCCGCCATTTATACTGATGGTATTACTGTTGGTGAGGCCTGTTCTTAAAACTAAGTCTTCCCAATTGGCATAGTTTCTTGCAGCGAAGTTGATATATTCTGGTGCTTTACTTGTTCCTCCAAAATTGATAGAATCAGGGCTGAAAGCCTGTACACCACCAATAATTGGATTGGTAGATCTCACTGCTTCTCTTCTGAGTTGTGCAAATTCCTCCGCACTGTAAAGGTTAAAGTTTTTGGTTAGCTTTTGAGAGGTCACGTAAGTGTCGAAGTTGATTTTGAATTTTCCTTCTTTACCTCTTTTTGAAGTGATGAGGATAACTCCGTTGGAAGCTCTAGAACCGTAAATGGCTTGTGAAGCCGCGTCTTTTAATATTTCAATGGATGAGATGTCATCAGGACTCACGTCATTGATGTTATCTATCGGAAAGCCATCTAATACCACTAAAGGATCGTTACCACCACGGATGGAGTTTTTACCTCTAATCAATATATTAGAGGTGCCACCTGGTCGGGCCGAGCCTAAGGTGACTTGAACACCCGAAGCCTGCCCGCGAATCATTTCTGCAATATTGGTTGTGGGGATGGCTTTGGCTTTCTCCATATCCACTGTAGACACTGCGCCACTGATATCGCTTCTTTTTTGGGTACCATATCCGATGACCACCACACCACTTAGGGATTGTGGTGAAGGTTCCATTTTTATGGTGAGCTCTCTTTTATCTCCCACAACAACTTCCTGTGTTTTAAATCCTGTGAAAGAGAAAATTAAAATGTCATCTGCGGTTGTGGTGATACTGAATCGACCTTCTATATCCGTCATCATTCCCGTATTTTTGCCCTTCACCCTGATGGAGACACCGGGTAAAGGATCTCCGTTTTCATCCAGCACCTTACCGCTAATGGTTTGTTCGCTGATGAAAGATAAAGTATTTGTAGTATAGGTTGATTTATTTTTTAGGATGATAGTTTTATTCTTGATCTCGTAATCTAAAGACTGATCTTTAAAGCAGATGTCCAACACTTTTTCTAAAGAAGCAGCCTTTACCTTTATGGTGATTGGTTTGCTAGATTTTATGGTTTCTGCATCATAAATGAAACTATAGCCAGTTTGTATTCTTATTTCTTTAAATAACTGTTTTAAAGTAATGTTTTTCTCGGAAATGGTGATGTTTTGTGCTAGGCTTTTGGCACTTACTTGCATTAAAGATGTGATGAGAATGATAGTGATCAGTTTCATAATAAGCATCCATTTTTTTGCTTTACCGGTCGTTATTTTAAAGACCAGCGCTTGCGCATAATATTTCATTATATTTGGGTGTTTGGTTTGAATTTATATGAATTGTGTAACGATTTTAAAAAGGATTCCAAATTCAGCCATCCCGATTACCGTCAGGGTGGCTTCTTTTTTAGAAGCCTATAAATGGTAAATCCTTAAGGCATAGCTATGATCCTCCCTTCTTCAATTTTAAAGTGAACAGAACCTGTGGCCTGCAATACTTCTAATAGTTCCGAAAGGTTTTTAAACCTTGAAATGGTTCCTCCAAAAGTTTTTTGTGCCACGTCTCCTTTGTACACTACCTCCACATTGTACCAGCGGGAAATTTTTCGCATGATACTTTCTAAACTTTCATCATTAAACAGGAAATAACCATTCTTCCACATTACCGCCGATTCTGCATCAGCATCTTTCACTGCAAAATTTTGGTTGTCGCGGTGCAGTGTCGCCTCTTGATTTGGTTTTAACAGTACCTGGTTTTTGGAATTGGAGACTTTTACCGAGCCTTCTAGCAAGGTGGTGACGGTCGCTTTTTCATCGGCATAAGCCATCACATTAAAGTGTGTTCCTAAAACCTCAACCATTTGATCGCCAGTCATCACTCTAAAGGGTTTGGTTTTATCTTTTGAAACTTCAAAATAAACTTCGCCGGTGATCTCCACTTTACGTTCATTAGATTTAAATACCGTAGGAAAGTGGATGGAAGAAGCCGCATTCAGCCATGCCTGCGAACCATCTGGAAGTATCACTTGGTATTGTCCACCTCTAGGCGTACTGATGGTATTATAAGCAACAACTTCATTGAAATTATTTTGATGGGATAAGTCGTAAATTACACGACCGCCTTTTGTTTTGGTAATGATTACCCCTCCTTCTTTGGCAATTTCCCCATTTGAGCTGCTGTCAAGAATAATTTTCTTACCATTAGCTAAGGTAAGAATGGCCTTATTACCGCCAGGGACTACATCTATTTGAGACTTGGTTACAATTTGCTTAGGGTGTCTTTGACTAAGGTAAGACCAAATTCCAAAAGATAGGATGCAAATTATAGAAGCCACTAGGGCTATCTTGTACCATAGCACAATAGGGCGGGGAGTGAGTTTAATGCTTTCTCTTTCTGACTTGAATTTTAGCAATGCTTTTTCAGCGTCATAAAATGTGTATTGCTTTAAAGAATCTTGAACTTTTTGCTCATCAATCAATTCCATAAAAATTTTATGGTGAGCATCAGACTCCTTAATCCATTTAGAAAGTGCCTCTTTCTGTTCTTCATTTAGTGTCGATTTTAAATATCCAGCAATTAAATCGGCCACTAAAAAAGAATTAACTATTTTCTCATCTCTCATTCAAGTATTTCCTTGTTTTCATTAAAACAGGAAGCACCTATTAATTATCTAAAGAGATTCTATAATTATTTCAGTGTAGGCTTAGTCTTAAAATAATATTTTTTGTAAAATACTATGAATCAATAATTTGATTTTAAAATTAGTTGTAGTTAAATGTAGGAAATAAGAGGGTATCAGTTATTTAATATTGATAGGATTAAAATAGGCCTCTAAAATGAATCACTAAAAGTGCGGTGGCTAAAGAGAAATCCTGACCTGATAGACGTTCTTTCAATAGTGACAATCCCCGCATTTTTTGATTGTTGACAGAGCTTATTGTAATTCCAAGTTCCAAGGCTATTTCTTTTGGTTTTAGCTCATCTTGAAAAGACATTTTGATTACTTTTTTACACTGCGGTGGAAGGGTTTCAAGAACTTCGGCAATCTGTCGTATGGTTTCAGATTTAATGATGTGTTTTAAGGCGTTATCCTCATCAAATAAATTAGAATGTTTCATAAAATCCTCGTGTTTCGCTTTTACCTTTTCTTTGTCAAGAATGTTGAAACAAGAATTTTTAACACTGACGTACAAGAATGATTTAATAGATTCTAGACTTACAAAATCAGCTTGTTTATTCCAAAACTTAAACATTATATCCTGAACAATGTCTTCAGCTTGATCTTCATCATGGATAATGCTCTTTGCAAAAAGACATAAACTAGCATAAAACTGGATAAAGATTTTATCAAAAACGAGCTGATTATTTTTCTCTAAAGGAAATACCATGCGATCTGAAGCGTTTTTATGGGTTTCCTTTGATTTATTCATCTTAAAAAAATAAAATTGTTTGTGTAAAGTTGGGGATTTACAGGTTTGCTCTATATTAAGTTTTTATTAAGAAAAGTTCACATGTTAGAAATGTAATTGGCTTCATTTTTTGACGAATTTACTAAAAAGAGTAAAATCAAATCATATAAAATTGAGTGAATTTACCATTTAAAAATTAATTGCTTGAATTAAAATTTTAAATCTATCCATAATCATAAATCAAGCTGGATATGGTTTGAAAATAGATGTCCTTATCACCAAACCAAAAAAGATTTTCAGTCTCGAGCTATCGGGAAAACGCCTAAATAAAAAAACCGATAAGACTTGTGATTTCATCGGTTTCTTTTTATCGTATTTATTTTTTTATTTACCGATTTTCAATAATTCGATGTCAAAAATCAAAGTACTGTAAGGCGGAATATCCTGACCAGCACCTCTTTCACCATACCCAAGTTGGTAAGGGACATAAAAACGATATTTTGAGCCAACAGACATCAATTGCACACCTTCTGTCCAGCCAGCAATGACGCTGTTTAATGCCAATGTTAAAGGCTCGTTCCTATCATAAGAACTATCAAATTGTTTTCCGTCAATTAAAGTCCCTTTATAATTTACGGTGACTTCATCAGTAGCTATTGGTTTTGGTCCAGTACCTTCGGTAATTACCTCATATTGCAAACCGCTTGGTAGAGCGACTACTTTTGGATTCTTTTTATTCTCTTCTAAAAATTTCTTTCCTCCAGATTCTACCACTTCAAATTTAGAATTCCTAGTTTTTTGTAAAAAGTTACTGATTGCTGGGCCACATTCAGCATCCGAAATTAGGAATGTCTTGCTGTTAAATACTTGATCCATGGCTTTGGTCAGTAATGCATAGTTTAAGGTTGTTACACCATCTGATTTTAATCCTTGAGCTATTTTTAACCCGAAGGCATAACTGGCAGAATCTAACGTAGTCATAGGAACTGGCCCTGGAGCAGGGGTAGGTTTGGCTTTGGTTTTTGAGGCTTGCGCTAAAGCTACCAAAGTTGCGGCAGTAATTGTTATAGTTAAAATGGCCTTTTTAATCATGATTTTAAATAAATTGCGGTGAAGATAAAAATAAGAAACGAAATTGCTAAGTAAATATGATTGATCAATGTTTTTTAATGATTACTAATAAAATTAGTAAGTAATTTATGTAGATTTGAGCAATGAAAGAACAGTATGCTATTGTAGATATTGAAACCACTGGGGGTCATGCAAATGCCCATGGAATTACTGAAATAGCTATTTTTATTCATGATGGAGAACAGGTGATTGATCAATATGAGACTTTGATCAATCCATTTCAAGAGATTCCAATTTTTATACAGGGTTTAACTGGTATTACAGATGTGATGGTATCAAAAGCGCCTGCTTTTTCAGAAGTGGCAGAGACTATTTTTAAATTATTGGATAACAAGATATTTATCGCTCATAATGTCAACTTCGATTATTCCTTTGTCCATCATCATTTAAAAAAGGAGGGCTATCATTTGCAAAGTAAGAAGCTTTGTACGGTAAGGTTAGCCCGAAAAGTCTTCCCTGGATTGCCTTCCTACAGTTTGGGTAAATTATGTAGAAGTTTAAAAATTGAAACTAATAGCAGGCATAGGGCGGCGGGAGATGCTTTTGCAACGACTACGCTGTTTAAAATGATGTTAGATGCAGATGAACATGATTACATTAATGAGGCCTTGAAACAAAAAGCCAAAGATGCTGCCTTACCTTCTTTTATTAATCGGGTAGAAATTGAAAATATTCCCAAACAGCCTGGCGTTTATTATTTCAAGAATAAGAAGGACAAAATCATTTATGTGGGTAAGGCAAAAAATCTTCATCAGCGTATTTTGAGTCATTTTTCAAATAATAGTCCGCAAAAGCAAAAGCAAGAATTTTTAAGGGAGATCAGAAAAATATCTCATCAGGTTTGTGGAACCGAGTTACAAGCTTTGATTTTAGAGAATGTGGAAATTAAAAGGTTATGGCCCGCACAAAATAAGGCAGCAAAATCGCCAGAGTTAAGCTATGGTTTGTATGTTTATGAAGACCAAAGTGGTTATATCCGCTTGGGAGTAGGGAAGAAGATGAAACATTTTAAGCCTTTTTGTCAGTTTGATTCTTTGCTTTCGGGTATCAATCAATTGAAGGCTTTATGTGAGGAGTTTGGGCTTTGTGCTAAGCTTTGCAGTTTGCAGAAAGTTAAAAAATCTTGTTTGGGCGTTGATGATGGAACGTGTTTGGGTGCTTGCAATCAAATAGAAAGTGCAGAGGGATATAATTTGAGAGTAAATGAAATGCTCAAAAGTTTATCAGCCGAAAAGGTTTCTTATGTTATTTTAGACCATGGAAGAAATAAATTAGAACGGAGCTGTATATTAGTTGATAAAGGAGATTTTTTTGGAATGGGTTATATACCACAAGAAATTGTTCCAGAAAATATTGCATCTGCAAAGTCATTTATCACTCCTTATCCATCCTATCGATTTATACAAAAAATTGTTTCTGATTATGCAGAATTAAATCCAACAAAGAAGTTTATTTTGAGCAATTGATGTACTATAAGTAGTACATGATTTTTTTATAGTGTTAAACTTTCATATATTCAATTAAAAATTAGAGTTAAAACCTAAAATAAAGATTTTGGCTTGATATTTAGTTTATAGTTAATAGTATTCACCTTAAAATTTAAATCAAATGAAAAAAATTATGTACTTCGCTTTCTCGTTAATGCTTTTAGCGGGATCAGTTAATGTAGCAAAGGCTGCTGATGGTAAAGATGAAAAAGCTTTAACTACTGAGCAGCAAATGAAATTGGATCAAATTTCTCAAAGAGTTGAAGAAATTAAGAATATGGATAAGTCCAGTTTAACAAGAGAGCAAAAGAAAGATTTAAAGAAAGAAATCACCACCATGCAGAAAGAAGCTAAGGCAATTAGCAATGGTGGAATTTATTTATCTTTAACTGCTTTATTGGTAATTATTATTATTCTATTGCTTTTGTAAGAAAGAGCGATCAAATGAAATTAAAAATCCTATTCCAAAAAGAATAGGATTTTTTTATGCAAAAAAAGCCATCCAATATTGGATGGCTTTTAAACTTGTTTTTTAAATCATCTACTTACCAGAAGCAGCAACAACTTCACCTTTTATGTATAACATTTTTAAAGGTGTCTTAGAGTTTGAAGTAATCTTCACAAACTTGTTGAAAGGCGCAGCAACCGCAGCGTTATAAGTTAAAGTAATTGAGCCAGATTCACCTTTTTGGATTGGTGTACCTTGCTTAGGTTCAACACTTGGTACGGTACATCCACAAGTAGATTCTACAGCAGTAATAATTAAAGGTTCGTCACCAACATTTGTGAATTTAAAAACAAATGAAACCGGCTTTCCTTGAGATACTTTACCAAAATCGTGAGTTTCTTCATCAAATTTAAATTCGGCTTTGTTATCTGTCATTGCTGAAAACGCAACAAAACCAATAATAACTGAGCATATTAACAAAATCTTTTTCATATTTTCTATTTGTTTAATCAAATATATGGAATTCAATAACTGTTCCAAAACAAAAACGTAATTATGACCTTAATATTCTTGTCGCGAAAGTTATTTTATTAATTTTGGAACACTAACCAATGCACATGATAGAGACCAAAGAGCAATTAACACCACAATTTGATATGTCCGAACTGAGTTTTGAGGATTTCAAAAAAGTTGTACTTAAAGACTACGATATTGCATTTAAGAGCCGTCAGGCTAGTATTTTAGGCAGAAGAGAAGTGTTAACCGGTAAAGCTAAGTTTGGTATTTTTGGAGATGGTAAAGAAGTAGCACAATTAGCGATGGCTAAGGCTTTCAAAAATGGAGATTGGAGAGCAGGTTATTACCGAGATCAAACTTTTATGTTTGCTTCGGGTATGTCTACAATTAAGGAATTGTTTGCACAATTATATGCCAATCCTGACATTGAAAAGGAACCCGCATCTGCTGGAAGGCAAATGAATTCGCATTTTGCAACCCGTTCCATGAATGAGGATGGCACTTGGAAAAATCTAACTGAAATGAAAAATTGTTCGGCGGATATTTCACCTACTGCTGGTCAAATGGCAAGATTGGTTGGTTTAGCTTATGCATCTAAATTATATCGAGAAAATAAAGACCTACATCAGTTTAAAGAATTTTCAGTAAATGGAAATGAAGTAGCTTTCGGAACAATTGGGAATGCATCTACCTCTGAAGGGGTGTTTTTTGAGGCTATTAATGCAGCTGGAGTTTTACAAATCCCGATGGCTATTTCGGTTTGGGATGATCATTATGGAATTTCTGTCCCAGCAAAATATCAAACTACAAAAGAAGATATTTCAGAGATTTTAAAAGGTTTCCAAAGAGAAGAAGGTAAGCCTGGTTTTGAGATATTTAAAGTCAAAGGGTGGGATTATGTTGCGCTTTGCGAAACTTATGAAAAGGCTATTAAAATTTGCCGAGAAGAACACGTTCCTGTAATTATTCACGTCATTGAAGTTACCCAACCTTTGGGTCATTCTACTTCTGGCTCTCACGAGCGTTACAAATCTAAAGAACGTTTAGAATGGGAGAAAGAAAATGATTGTATGGTAAAGATGAAGGAGTGGATGATTTCATCGGCTATAGCATCGGTTGAAGAAATTAATAAAATCGAGGAAGAAGGTAAAAAAGAAGTAAAATTAACACTTAAAGCTGCTTGGAATGATCTGATGAGTGAGATTAATGCTGAGAAAAAGCAGGCGCTTGATTTAATCGATGATTTAGCAACAGAAATAGAAGAGATTAAGCAAGTTTCTAAAATTTTAAAATCAGAAATTGATCCATTAAGAAAAGAGGTTATTTCTGCTGTTAGAAAAGCCATACGTTTAAGTATAAATATTCAATCAGATAAAAAAGATAAATTAATTAATTGGTTTAAAAGTCAATCTGAAATTAATAGTGAGCGTTTCAACTCTAAATTATTTTCTAATACCTCAAATTCACCATCAAAAATGAGTCCTTTAGCCGTTCAATACCATGAAGACGCAAAAATGGTTGATGGGAGAGAGGTTTTAAATGCATGCTTTGATAAGAATTTCGAGAAAAATCCTTTTTTAATAGCTTTCGGTGAAGATTTAGGTAATATCGGAGATGTAAATCAAGGTTTTGCTGGTTTACAAGATAAATTTGGTGAACTACGAGTGGTAGATACCGGCATTAGAGAAATGACCATCATAGGACAAGGTTTAGGCTTGGCTTTTAGAGGCTTTAGACCTATTGCAGAGATTCAGTATTTGGATTACCTCATCTTTGCCCTTAATATATTGAGTGATGATTTAGCTACTTTGAGTTATAGAACCAGAGGTGGGCAAATTGCTCCAATGATTATCAGAACCCGCGGACATCGTTTAGAAGGTATTTGGCATGCTGGTTCTCCAATCGGGATGATCTTAAATTCCTTAAAAGGAATTCATTTGTGTGTGCCAAGAAACATGACTCAAGCTGCTGGGATGTATAATATTTTGTTAAAAGGAGATGAGCCAGCTTTGGTTATCGAGTGTTTAAATGGTTATCGTTTAAAAGAAAAAATGCCGGCAAACCCAGGTGATTTTAGAATTCCTTTGGGTAAAGTAGAGTTTTTAAAAGAAGGGAAAGACCTGACTGTTGTTTCTTACGGTTCTACTTTAAAATTAATTATGGAAGCTGCTGAAGAGCTAACGAGTTTAGGTATAGCTATAGAAGTTATAGATGCACAAACGCTAATGCCATTTGATTTGGAGATGGAATGTGTAAAATCACTATCAAAAACAAATAAATTATTAATTGTTGATGAGGATGTGCCAGGTGGAGCAAGCGCTTTTATTTTAAGAGATATTTTAGAACGTCAAAACGGTTATTTCTATTTAGATGCTCAGCCGCAAACTTTAACGTCTTTTAATCATCGTACTCCTTATGGTTCTGATGGCGATTATTTTAGCAAGCCAAGTGTTGATGATATTGTAGAAAAAGCTTATGGTATGATGCAGCATTTTAATCCATCTAAATTTTCATCCATATTTTAGTAGTCGTTTGAATATCAATTTCATTTGTGGTAAAAAACCAAGATTATTCATTTATTAAGATGATAATAGCGATAAATAGCAATTTTAATTGTTGGAATTTTTAAAAAAAAATCCTATCATTGCAGCCGCAAATCGATTAAGATTTCAGCGCCTATAGCTCAGTTGGTTAGAGTAGAAGACTCATAATCTTTTGGTCCCTGGTTCGAGCCCAGGTGGGCGCACAGACAAATAAGCATGAACACTTAAATGTCTTTTATATAAGGTCGCATAGCTCAGCTGGATAGAGCAACTGCCTTCTAAGCAGTAGGTCTCAGGTTCGAATCCTGATGTGATCACCAAACCTTCATCCGAAAAGATGGAGGTTTTTTGTTTTTATAGTTTTTGATATTCTAAATTTGTCTTTAAGTCTTATTTTTGTTATAAAATGGATTTAACTACTTATTCTTTTTATTTTAGAGGAATATCAACAATAATCAAACAATTGATCGTTATTTAAATTATCAAATTGTAACCAAAAACATTAAGTTCATTAAGACATGAGATTAAAAAAGAATTTCTTACTATTTGCTTCCCTTTTTATGGGAATGAGTTGTACCATCGCCCAGAATAAAAATAATGACGTTCATATAAAAGTGCCAACGGGTTTTTCGAACTCGGTTGTTGCAGATGGTGTAGGTAGAGCTAGACATATTGCCATTACTGATAAGGGTGACCTATATGTGAAGTTAAACAGATTAGAAGGTGGAAAGGGTATTGTTTATCTTCATGATAGTAATGGAGATGGTATATATGATCAGAGAAAATCTTTTGGAGATTATGTTGGCACTGGAATTTATTTAAAAAACGGATACTTATATGCATCATCTAATGATGATGTTTATAGATATAAATTAGATGCAAATGGCTTAGTCATTCATCCAGATTCGCCAGAGAGGATTGTATCCGGTTTAATTAATCGTAGACAACACGAATCTAAATCAATTGTGTTGGATAATGGCGGAAACATTTATGTGAATATTGGGGCTTACTCAAACTCTTGTCAGGAAAAAGATAGACAAACAGGTTCAATGGGCGTACCAGGTTGTCCATTATTAGACAGTGCAGGAGGTATTTGGAAATTCAAGGCTGATCAAATGAATCAAACTTATAAAGATGGTGAAAGATATGCTACTGGTTTTAGAAACGTTGTAGGTTTAGATTGGAATCAAAAAGATAATTCTCTTTATGTGATGCAACATGGAAGAGATCAATTGACCATGTTTCCTCAATATTATGATGAAAAAACTTCAGCAAATTTACCGGCTGAGACTTTTTATAAAGTTCCAAAAGGTGGAAATGGTGGTTGGCCATACAGTTATTATGATCAAAATGTAAAAAAGAAAATCATTTCGCCAGAATATGGTGGTGATGGTAAAAAGGAATATACTGGAACAGCTTTAGATCCTTTAGTAGGATTTCCTGCTCATATGGCTCCAAATGGTTTGCTATTTTATACAGGAAATCAATTTCCTGAAAAGTATAAAAATGGGGCATTTATTGCATTTCATGGTTCTTGGAATAGATCGCCAGAGCTTCAAGAAGGATATTACGTAGCTTTTGTGCCTTTTAAGGACGGCAAACCTAGTGGTGATTGGGAAATTTTTGCAGATGGTTTTGCTGGTGTTGAAGAAATTAAGACTCCAGGAATGGCCAAACATCGCCCATGTGGTTTAGCACAAGGTCCAGATGGTTCATTATATGTTTCAGACGATTCAAAAGGCACTATTTATAAAATTTCTTACCATAAATAATGAAGTATTTTATTTTATCAATTCTTTTAGGAGTATTAATTATCAGCTTTTCTTCTTTTAGAGACGTTATTGAAATTAAAAAGTCGGCTCCACAACAAAAATCTACTCCAATGACAAGAGGGAAGGTTGTTTATACACAATATTGCATGCCTTGTCATCAGGTAGATGGGAGTGGAGTGCCTAATTTAAACCCACCTTTAATAAATACTTCTTATGTATTGGGTAGTAAAGCTACTCTTGTTCAGATATTAGTAAAAGGATTTAATAAAGGAGTTGAAATTGATGGAGACTTTTACAGCAATCCTATGCCCGCACAAGCTTTAAGTGATCAGCAGGTTTCTGATGTGTTAACTTTCGTTAGAAATAGCTTTGGTAATAAGGCAACAGCAGTTACAGTCGCAGAAGTAAAAGCTTTAAAGAGTAAATTAAAATAATCACTTTTTACGTTTTAATATCAAATTCTTAAATATTAGCGCAGACAAGGTCAAGAAAATAAGCCAAAAAAAAGCTAATAAATAGCCAGAAAACCTATTATCTATTTCGCAATAAGCAATAGCAAAAGAAATTATACAAACCAGAAGTAAAGCAATTATTAAGCGCATTTGGGAATTAATTATTCCCGAACATACTTTCTCCTGTGTATAAAGGTTATATAATTTGTTCTTTAGACTATTTATACTTTTATAAGAAACAATTTAACGTTCATTTACTGTTAAATTTCTAGAAATTTGCTTAGAAAATTCTTTTGGGTTTAGATGATAAGTAGTTTTAAAAAGTCTAGAGAAATAGCTTTTATTCGTTATTCCAATATTTACCACTATTTCGCTAATATTTAAATCTCCAATCATTAATTGGTCTCGGGCATACTCTAACCTTAATTTATTTAAATAGTTGTTTACGGTTAAACCAAATGTATACCTAAAGCCTTCTTGCAGTTTTGTTGGATTTGTACCTACCTGTTTAGCTAAATCTTTTATAGTCATTGGGTCTGCTAATTGGTTTTTAAGAAGTTGAACTGCTTTTTGAATTTGGGTCATTTCAGATTTTCGCAAAATTTGTCTTTTGGGTTCATCTTTTCTGTCATCCTCAAAATCTTTAATCTGAATACTTAAAATCTCGTTGGACTTTCCTTCTAAAAATAGTTTTCTGGTAAAGCCATCATATTCGTTGTTTTTTATTTTTTCGATACAATCTGACATAGAGAGGCTGTAATTCCCATGATGAAAGAAAAGATTTCGGGCATTTAAATCTCTAAATAATTTTTTTAAATTACTATCTACATGATTTAGTTCGCAATCTATTTTCTCTTTAAAATCCTTACGACTTATTTCAAGACTGTTTAAATGTATTTTTTGTGATCGTGGAAAAACTAAGATATGTCCGTTTTTAGAAGTACTTGCAACAATAACATTTTGAAACTGATCTATTAAATGTAGGTGGTCTCTTTCCTCGAAACGATGTTTAACAGAGCCTTCTGAGCAATAAATAAATTTGAGCGGATGAATTTTATTGACCGAAAAATGAATCATTAAACTTTCTTTGAAAGTGCAACTATATTCAATCAAACCAAATCCGCTATGAAAATTAACGCCTCTGATAAAACCATTTCCAAACTCTTCGGGGATATTGATACGATACTCGTGACAACTACTAAAGTAAACAGTATCAAACGATTCGGCTAAGTTGGCAATTACTTCGTTTAAGGGTAATGATCTTACAAAAATCTCTCTCATTTATTAAAAATTTAAAGCATTAATCGAGTAATTATTAATATTTTGGTTTAAATAAAATATAGATCAATATTATTCTTTTATAAGTTAATTAATGAATATTTATCATATTTAAAAAATTGATCATAAGGTAACATTTAAGAGATTATTTAGCATAAAGAAAGTATCATTCTGAAAACCCCATTCACTTTTCGCTGCGTTAAACAAAATCATTAAATGCATAGCAATCTGTTTAATCGATAATTAAGGCTATATTTGCTAACAAATAAATAAAAATTTCTTGAAGTTCGAAGATTTTAATTTTGTACCTGCCTTACAGGAAGGTTTAGATACTATGGGTTTTACAAAGCCCACACCAATTCAACAAGAAGCAATTCCGCACATACTTTCTGATAAAGATTTAATTGCTTGTGCCCAAACAGGAACAGGGAAAACTGCATCCTATTTATTGCCTTTATTGCATAAAATTGAACTCGAAGATCATTCGCATATTAATACGCTAATTCTTGCACCAACCAGAGAGTTGGCTTTACAAATTGATCAACAGATCATGGGTTTGGCTTATTTTACGGGCTGTACCTCCATTGCCGTTTATGGTGGAGGTGATGGATTTAGTTATGAGCAACAAAAACGATCATTAACAGATGGTGTAAATATTATTGTGGCTACACCTGGAAGATTGATTGCGCATCTTACATCTGGCACTATAAATTTGGATCATTTAAAACATTTAGTTTTAGATGAGGCAGATAGAATGTTGGATATGGGTTTTTATGATGATATCGTTAGGATTATCAGTTACTTACCAGAGCAGAGACAGAATTTGTTGTTCTCGGCAACGATGCCCCCTAAAATCAGATATTTGTCTAAGAAGATACTCCACAATCCCGTTGAAGTAAATATTGCTATTTCAAAACCTTCAGAAGGTATTTTACAGCAGGCTTATTTAGTTTATGATGAGGAAAAAAACGACCTTTTGAGTCAGATTTTAGCAAATAGCGAGTATAAAAGTGTTATTGTTTTTGCATCGAGAAAAGAAACTGTTAAACGATTAAATAGTGCTTTAAATCGTAAAGGGATTTTATCTGAAGCTTTTCATTCTGATTTGGATCAGGATAGTAGAGAGGATATTATGGTTCGGTTTAAAGGAAAAAATCTAGCTGTTTTGGTTGGTACCGATGTCATTTCGAGAGGAATTGATGTAGTTGGAATTAGTTTAGTTGTGAATTATGATGTACCACCAGATCCTGAAGATTACATACATAGAATAGGTAGAACAGCTAGAGCTGAAACGACGGGAACCGCAATTACTTTTATTAATGATAAAGATCAACAGAAGTTTGGTCGGATAGAAGATATGTTAGGTAATGAAGTCCTTAAATTATCACTTCCAGAAGGAATGAGACAAGGCCCAAACTATAATCCTAAATCCAGACCTAAATCAAATTTCAATCCTAAGTGGAAGAAAAATTTTAAGAAAAAACCTAATCCTTAAATTTATCTGATCCGTAAGTGATTTTTGTTTTACCGTGAGGGACAGGTTTGAAGTTCGCATCTATATTCACAAAAACAATTTCGTCAATTGTTAAAATAGTTTCTCTAGTGATTTTATTTCTTACCTCGCAAAATAGCGTTATAGAGGTAGTTCCAAATTTTGTAGCTGTAATTCCCATTTCAATAATATCTCCTTGAACTGCAGAACTCAAGAAATTGATTTCTGACATGTATTTGGTCACTACTCTCTTATTATCTAACTGGCAAATGGCATAAATAGCTGCTTCTTCATCAATCCATCTTAATAAACTTCCTCCAAATAAAGTTCCATTCGGATTTAAGTCTTCGGGTTTTACCCATTTTCTAGTATGAAAATTCATGTTTTTCTTTCAAAACTAAAAATAATTGAGGTAATTTTTATCTTGACTCTTTTTACATTGTAAAAATGATATTGATAGTGCTATTCTTCAATATATAAAGCAAACAATTCCAGATTATAGCTATTAAGTAAATATGGTGTTGAAAGTTAAAAGAGTAATTATTGTTGGCGGTGGTATTGCTGGGCTAACAGCTGCTAAAATATTGAAGCAAAATGGTTTCGATATTTTATTAATTGAGGCATCTGATAAGATAGGAGGTAGGGTTTGTACTGATGAAAAAGATGGTTTTTTATTGGATAGAGGTTTTCAAGTACTACTTACTGCCTATCCAATGGCAAAAGAATTACTTGATTACGAATCACTTCATTTAAAATCATTTTTGCCAGGAGCTAAAATTTTACACCAAAGTGGAATTACCGAAATTATGGATCCGCTAAGAAGGCCTAGCGCATTGTTTAATACATTATTTTCTCCAGCGGGTTCGTTAGGAGATAAGTTTCAAATGTTAAGATTAAAAATCAAACTCGCAAAAATGAGTTTGAAAGAGATATTTAATGAGCCAGAGCAAACCACGGACAGTTATTTATTGAAGCTTGGCTTTAGTGATAAAATGATAGAATGGTTTTTTAGACCATTTCTGGGTGGGATATTTTTAGAGAGAGATTTGTTGACATCAAGCAGAATGTTCAATTTTGTTTTTAAAATGTTTAGCGAAGGACATACAGTTATTCCCGAAAATGGGATGTCTCAAATTCCAAATCAACTTGCTTCAACGCTAAAAAAAGATGAAATTTTGCTTAATAAAAGTGTAGTTTTTATTGACGAAAAGAAAGTTAAAACTATTGACGGCCAAGAATACGAAGGTGATTATATCATTTTGGCAACAAATCAAGAAAATACACCAACTCCTTTTACACCACCGTTTACAGATAAAAAAATAGTTACTAATATTTATTTTTCATCATTAAAAGCGCCCTTTACAGAACCTATTATTGCTTTAAATGCAAATAAAGATGCATTCGTAAATAATGTTGCTGTGATGAACAATTTATCAAATAGATATAGTAAAAGCGGCAAGTATTTAATCTCGGCTTCCATTTTAGGAGATATAAAGGATTTATCAATTGATGAAATTATTAAAAGGACAAAAGAAGAACTATCAACCTGGTTTGATACTAAAAATTGGAAATTTGTAGAGCGTTATGCTATTCCTTATGCTTTACCAAATCAAACTCATATTAAAGGTTTTGCAGCTGATGAAAAATTTAAAATAAATGACACGACTTACATCTGTGGTGATTATTTATTAAATGGTTCTATAAATGCTGCCATGTGGACGGGAAAAAGAGTAGCAGAACTTATTTTAGATCAAAATAATTAACTATAGTTCTAAGGATTTAATAATTAAATTAACATTTGATAGTCTTTTAACCTAAAGTAATAAATTATACCTTAAAGTTTTTGTTAAAATTGTAAATAT
>JAHJVW010000096.1 GCA_018828585.1 Bacteroidota bacterium | reverse complement strand
TTAAAGTCCTCTTCAAATAATGGGGGAAGACCTGATTTACTTCCTTTTCTTGGCTTTTCCATTGCGATTTAATTTAAAAATTTATTCGCTTTTTGTAAACCTTTTTTAGGAATAGACATTCTGCATGTATTCTTTTAAAAGGGCATGGTATAAACTGCCTGTACGAGCTGATAGCCGATTTCCTGCTTTTTGCTTTTCGCTATCATCTGCTAAGATGCTTTTGGCATAAGCGACCGCTTCTTTGAATAATGAACGTTGAACTTTTTGTGATTTACTTGGTTTTACCCGACTCATGTCAGGGTATGCGGTGATAATGATACGATCTCCTGGATATTGTTTCACCACAATGGTCTTGTTGATGTGCCCTCGAAAGCCTTTCAATAGTGGGTTATTGGATGTTGCCATAGGTTAGCTTTTTTAAGCTAATTTAAATCTTTTGTATGTAATTTACAAGTGCTTATGTATACCTTATTTAGGTATTAAGTAAGCATTATCCTAGCTTTAGAGAAGCTTCATCCTTCGTTTTGGTAAGCTTGATCCTTCGTTTTTTTAGATTTGAGGTAAGTAGGTATAGAGTTGTGTAATATTAATAAATTTAAGTGTTTTTTGTGGAATGTGCAAGAGGGAGGAGTACGGAAGGCGGGAGTTGAAGGACGGAAGTTCTTATTTATGTCATGTGGACGTTAGGAGAAGTTTATCGAAGATATAGCACACTTACTGAAATTTTAAGTCAACCCATTGCTTTTGCCTAGACCGATAAGGCTTAAACTAGTTTGGGATGCAATGCTATTTTCCGCTTTGTAATTTTAGGCTGTTTATTCTTAAATATTCTAAGATTTCTGCTGTCGATTTTCCCGTCAAATCTTTTGAGATTGAATCCTTGATTTGTCTGAAAGTTTTAACAGTGTCAAACTCTTTTTCTTCTGCTTTTTTCTTAGTCTTCATATTCTAAAATTTCTTTTGGTGAACGTATTTCTAAAGATAAATAATTCATTCTTAAATTAATGGAATTGTATCCTCTTATTCTATAAACGTTTACAATATGTTTAAAATTCCAGCTAACCAAAATGTCAGCCTTATTTAGCGTTGCAGTTGCAATGTGTAAGCAATCGTCGAAACTCGTCTGTCCTACAACTTTTTCTTCAATATATTTGGTTGCGAGTTCTATAATTTCTGGGTTTACAAGAACCCTTTCTGTATTTTCAATTGGAAGACTTCTAAAAAATGTTACAACTTTTTCAGGAGCTCTTAACAACTCACTTTCTGCAAGGTCGGAGAAGAGACAAACAATTTTTCCGAGACGCACCCTTTCAAAAAGTTGGAGTGTTTCTTCTTCAAATTCCTTGTCAAAAACACCACCAAAAACTGAAGTATCAAAATAGAATCTTTGTCTCATTTTTCTTTGTCTTAATTTATGTCAAATTTAAAAAAAAGAGTTTCGACATCTCACATTTAAATAAGAAGTTTAAGTCAACCCATTTCTTTGTCCAGCCCGCTAAGACTTAAACCAAGACGGGGTAAAAAGAAAAATAACTAACTATCTGATTTGGATGTGTTAACCAAAAGTATGAATATCCCTAAACCACCTTCAGGAATACGCATAAGAAATTTTCTTCTAGTAATAAACAAGTTGAGGAAATGATTGATTTATCTTATTAAGCATAAAAATTAGAAAATCATCTTTTAAAATTTAGAATAAAAGGCAAAATGTTATTCAGATAATAGCGTTTATTCTAGTTTTAAATGCGATTTACATTTTCAAAAACTGTGGAATATTGCTAATAATAATTAAATAATAGTTAAATTAACCCTTTAATCAATAAGGATTTTAGCTTAATTAAAAAATTTCGATTCTGAAACTTTTAAAAACTTTATAAAAGTTAGATTAACTAGCAAAATTCGTTTTTTTTCTATCATTCATGTTTTTAAGATTGTAAGGATACCTGTTATATATTAAATTTGATAATCGGATTTTATCTAAACGACCTTATTATTAACAATAAATTATAATCAATGAAATCTCCTTATTTATCAATTTTGACTAGTATTTTACTACCTACATTGATTGTTCTTGCCTGTAATACTAATCCTAATTTAGTAGGTAAAAAAAATGGTTTTGCGATAATGCAACTAGATAGTTCAAAATTCGACACCACCATAAACAATAAGAAAGTTAAGCTTTACTTACTGAAAAATAACAAAGGTATGCAAGCCGCAATAACCAACTTAGGTGGACGTATAGTGAGTCTTTTAGTACCAGATAGTAGCGGCAAATTAGTAGATGTAATTGTTGGTTTGGGAAGTGCTGCAAATTATCAATCTTCTACAGAACCGTATTTTGGTGCAACAATAGGAAGATATGGAAACAGGATTGCAAAAGGTAAATTCACCATCGATGGGAAAAATTATCAATCTTCTTTAAACAATGGTGCAAACATGCTTCATGGAGGCAAAAATGGTTTTCAATACCAAGTTTGGGATGCACAACAGACAAATGATCAAACCATCATTTTAAAATATGTTTCTAAAGATATGGAAGAAGGTTTTCCGGGGAATTTAAATGTTAAAGTTACTTACCAAATAACTGATAACAATGAGGTTAAAATGGATTATGAGGCTACAACAGATAAAAATACCATTGTTAATTTAACTAATCACGCTTTTTTTAATTTAAACGGTGAGGGAAGTGGGACTATATTAAACCATCAATTGCAAATTTTTGCAGATGAATTTAATACAGTTGATTCTACCTTAATACCTACTGGAATAGACTCTGTTAAAGGAACACCATTTGATTTCACAACACTTACTAAAATTGGAGATAGGATAAACACAGATAATCAACAATTAAAAAATGGAAAGGGTTATGATCATAACTTTATTTTAACCGGAACAAAAGGTTTAGGGATGCCGCATGCCGCAACCGTAATTGGAGATAAAACAGGTATAGTGATGGATATTTACACCCAAGAACCGGGATTACAATTTTACAGCGGCAATTTTATGCAAAGCAAAAACAAATTTAAAGGCGGTGCTATGGACGATTTTAGAACTGCTTTTGCTTTAGAAACTCAACATTTCCCAGACTCACCAAATCACACCAACTTTCCATCAACCCAACTGAATGTTGGCGATGTTTATAAAACAGAATCAATCTACAAATTCTCTAACAAATAGTATTTTAGGCTATTTTAACGTGAGTTCGGGATAAGAAATAGTTTTAAAAAAGATAGCAAAGGGCATGATTTTTGTATTTAATTAACTGACAATCAATTATTTACAAATAAAAAAAGCCCAAGGCTAAGAGATAAAATTATTGAAATTTTTGTTAAAGTAGACGATTTCTGTAAAGAATTTGAATTCGAAATTAAAAAACACCAGCTTGATGCAGGTACTTATAAGACCAGAAACAGAAAAACTACTCTTTCTCAGAGTAAGATTATTACCATTTTGATTGCCTTCCACAGCGGTCATTTCACCAATCTAAAGCATTTTTACTTCGCTCATATCTGTTTGTATTACAAAGATTATTTTCCAAATCTGGTAGCTTATAACCGTTTTGTAGAATTACAGCAGAGGTAGCTGTGCCTATGATGCTTTTTCTTAAAACACATTGTTTAGGTGGTTCAAAGGGGATTAATTTTATCGATTCTACCCATATCAAAGTTTGTCATAATAGGCTTATACATAACCAAAAGGTATTTGCTAGCGTTGTTGAAAGAGGGCAATGCGATATAGGTTGGTTTTACGGTTTTAAGCTACATCTGATTATTAATGATGAAGGGGAGATATTGTTATTTTACTTAACAAAGGGCAATGTTGATGACCGTAACATTAAACTGATGACCTCTATGACTCAAGATATATTCGGTAAATTATTCGGCGATAAGGGCTATATCTCTAGGGCATTAGCTGATTTGCTTTTGGGGAATGGGATACAGATGATGACAAAACCTCGTAAAAACATGAAAGAATTCAATATCTCTCAGGAGGATAAAATCATGCTTCGCAAAAGAGCTATTATCGAATGTGTAAATGATGAACTTAAGAATATCTGTAAACTCCAACATACTCGTCATAGATCAATTAATAACTTTTTGATGAATACCATGGGGGCATTGTGCGCTTACCACTTCTTTCCTAAAAAACCTTCCTCATCTAGCGCAAGTATGTACCTTTTGCCTGCGGGTCGGTTACTTGTGCTTTTGTCTACTAACTAATTTATTTTATGGTAAAGGCACAAGAAGCATTTACCCACTTTAACTAACCCCTCATTCTTGCGCCAAACGGGGGCTTTGGCTCTTTTATCATTGCCGCAATAGCCAAGGCGGAATTAGAAGTAAACGTAGATTTTCTACTTTGGCTGAATAGCCTTTTCAAATAAAAACAAAAAAGCAAGACCGTTTCCAATCTTGCTTCTCCCGATGGCTATCGGGATATCTTTATTCTTTGTTCTTTAATCTAATATCTCTATACTCACATCCCAATACTCAATACCAACCTTACTGCATCAAGAACTTGAAATTCTGGATATTCTTTAACGAGATCCCTGTACCACGTACTACGGCTCTCAAAGGATCGTCGGCAACGTGAACTGGCAATTTGGTTTTAGAACTGATACGCTTATCTAAACCGCGTAAAAGGGCACCACCACCAGTTAAGTAAATACCAGTTTGGTAAATATCGGCAGAAAGCTCGGGAGGCGTAATCTCTAAGGCTTTCAAAATTGCTTCTTCAATTTTAGAGATGGATTTGTCTAAACAATGTGCAATTTCGGTGTAAGAAACGGTGATTTGCTTAGGCACTCCGGTCATTAAATCCCGACCTTGAACCGCGAAATCTGCTGGCGCATCGGCCAACTCGGGTAGGGCAGAACCTACTTCGATTTTGATTCTCTCGGCAGTACGTTCCCCAATCATAATGTTATGTTGACGACGGATGTAGTTGACGATATCAGAGTCGAAATTATCTCCAGCAACGCGAATAGACTGGTCGCAAACAATACCTGATAATGCAATTACGGCAATCTCGGTTGTTCCACCGCCGATGTCAATAATCATGTTTCCCATCGGTTCTTCCACGTCAATCCCGATACCTACGGCAGCAGCCATGGGTTCGTGAATTAAGTAAACTTCTTTTGCTCCGGCAATTTCTGCAGAGTCACGAACGGCTCTTTTTTCTACTTCGGTAATCCCCGAAGGAATACAGATCACCATTCTTAAAGAAGGAAAAAACCAACCTTTTCCGCCGTTGATCATTTTGATCATGCCGCGTATCATGTGTTCAGCAGCATTAAAATCTGCAATCACACCATCCTTTAGCGGACGAACAGTTTTGATGTTTTCGTGGGTTTTACCTTCCATTTGCATGGCTTGGCGACCAATGGCGATCACTTTATTTGTTGTTCTGTCAAAAGCTACAATAGAAGGTTCATCTACTACTACTTTGTCATTATGTATAATTAAGGTATTTGCAGTACCCAAATCTATTGCTATTTCCTGTGTAAACCAGTTGAATAAACCCATTACTATTTTTTTATTGAGGTTTTAATTTTGTAAAAATAAGTTCTTTATATGACTTATGATGAATCTATTTTATTGCGTAAGATAGAAAATATTAATGTTTAAAATGGCGAACGCCTGTTGTTACCATAGCTATGCCTTTTTCGTTTGCCATATCAATAGAATCTTGATCTTTAATAGATCCGCCTGGCTGTAAAACTGAGGTAATTCCAGCATCAGCAGCTAGCTCAACACAGTCAGGAAAAGGAAAGAAAGCGTCAGATGCCATAGCTGCTCCTTTAAGCGAGAAGCCAAAGTTTTCTGCCTTAATAATAGCTTGTCTTAAAGAGTCCACTCTAGAAGTCTGTCCAACTCCACTAGCTATTAAAGTATTGTCCTTAGCAAACACAATGGTATTTGATTTGGTGTGCTTCACTACTTTGTTGGCAAAATAAAGATCTTTTAATTCTTGTGCTGTCGGAGCTTTTACGGTAACGGTCGTCATTTGTTCCGGATTTTCTACAGTTTTGTCTTTATCCTGCTCAATTACACCATTTAAAAGTGTTTTAAATAATTTTCCGGGAAGTACCACTTCTTTTCTTTTCAGGATGATTCTGTTTTTCTTTGAAGTGATGACTTTCTCCGCATCGGCAGAATAAGCAGGAGCGATTAATACTTCGAAGAATAATTTATTGATTTCGATAGCAGTAGCTTCATCAACCTCACCATTGCAAATTAATACACCACCAAAAGCCGAAACCGGGTCGCAAGCTAAAGCGTCTTTCCAAGCATCTAATAATTGCGGGCGACTAGCCACGCCACAAGCGTTGGTGTGTTTTAAGATGGCAAAGGTGGGGTCGGTAAATTCGTCGATTAAAGCAACCGCTGCATCCACATCTACCAAGTTGTTGTAGGATAATTCTTTTCCATTCAATTTCTCGAACATGGCTTCTAAATCGCCATAGAAATAACCTTTTTGGTGAGGATTTTCTCCGTAACGTAAAACCGATGCTTTTTGCTCACTTTGTTTGAAAACGGTGAGCGCATCGTGGCCTTGGTTGAACCAGTTGAAAATAGCGGTATCATAATGGGAAGAAACGTGGAATGCGTTTCTTGCGAATGCTTTACGTTGTGCTAAAGTGGTTTCGCCGCTTTGTGCTTCTAAAATTTTATTTAATGGACTGTAATCATCTTTTGATGCGATGATCACTACATCTTGATGGTTTTTAGCTGCTGCTCTGATTAAGGAAATTCCGCCGATGTCTATTTTCTCGATGATGTCAGCCTCACCCAAACCCTCTCCTCCAGAGAGGGCTTTTGCTACGGTTTCTTCAAAAGGATACAAGTCTACAATCACTAAATCAATTTCTGGAATTTCGTATTGCGCAATTTGAGCTTGATCACCTTCGTGTCCTCTTCTTGTTAAAATTCCTCCAAAAACTTTTGGATGAAGGGTTTTTACTCGTCCACCTAAAATAGAAGGATAAGAAGTTAAATCTTCTACCGGAATCACAGCTACGCCTAAGCCTTTGATAAACTTTTCAGTTCCGCCTGTAGAGTAAATAGTTACACCCAATTTGTTCAATTGATGGATTACGGGTTCTAAATTGTCTTTATAAAACACAGAAATTAAGGCGTTTTTGATTTTTACGGGGTGGCTCATGAAGATTTTTTTGTTTGAGCCGCAAAGATAGTTTTTTTGAATCAGTAAGAAAAGAGTGTAGGTGTTTTTTAGATACTCTTCATCTTCTTCAAGAGACCTTCTATCACTTTTGGGAAGTGTTGGTGTTCCAGCTGTTGAACTTTGAATTTCATCATTTTTAAATCGTCACCTTTTTCTATTTTAAATTTAGATTGGTGGATAATCTCGCCTTCGTCAAAGGCTTCATTTACAAAATGAATGGTAATCCCTGATTCCAATTCTTTTTCTTCTAATACTGCTGCGTGAACTTTATCTCCATACATTCCTTTACCACCAAATTTCGGTAATAATGCAGGATGAATATTGATGATTTTATTTGGATAGGCTTTCAGTAGATTTTCAGGAATTAGCCAAAGAAAGCCAGCAAGCACTATCAAATTAATATTTAAGTTTTTTAATAATTGAACAATTCTATCGGTTTGATAAAACTCTTTTTTATCGAAAATATGAGAAGGGACTTCAAAGTTATCTGCCCTTTGTAGCACATAAGCATCCGAATTGTTTGTTAAAATTAAGGCTACTTCCGCATCGTTACTACGTTTGAAATGCTCCATGATTTTTTGAGCATTAGAACCTGAACCTGAGGCGAAAATGGCAATACGTTTTTTCAAAATAAATTGATGTTGATGGATTTGTTCAAATATAGAGTTTTGAACCCTTAAAGAAAATCAATTTTAGTTTAAATTAAGATGTTTTTTTGCGTAAAGTGCATAAATTTTCTCTCCGGCTTTTATTTTTATAGGTAAATCATTCTCTCTTGGTGGAATTGGACAATTAAAACCATCTGCGTAAATACAGCTGGGGTTATAAGCTTTGTTAAAATCTATTTTAAAATCTGATTTTTGAATTTCTGACAATGTAAAGTCTAAATAGCGACCACCGCCATAACTAGTGATTCCACTTGTAAGATCGGTAAACGGAGTGAAAACATCATCATGATACTTTTTTGATTGCATCAATGATTTTAATTGGTAAACACTCAGTTTTAAGTTAATCCCGTTTATTTGAAATTCTAAATAACCAATTTTAAAAGCAGCTTTTGAAATGCCTGATGAAGTCGGCATTTTGTAATCCTCTGGCTGAACTAAAGGAGTAAATCTTGCAGGCTTAACAAAAGCCTTTTTAATAGGATAGAAGCGTAGATACTTTACGCTGTCTCCTTTCACCACATCATGGGTTTCGATATAATTATCTCTGAATTTTTTTAACGAATCTTTATTAAATTCTTGTGAAAATGCTGTTTTTGAGATAAAAAAGCAACCTATCAAAAGGAAACCTATAGTTTTAAAAGTAAAGGACATTTAGTTTCTTGTTCTTGGAGGTCTCAATTGAAACTCTGGTTTTTCGTTTCCTCTATGGCAAGTCATACATTGAATCGCAGCGATATTGTCGTTACCTTCATGCTCTTTAAAATATTTTTTATTGAGCTTATCCGTCATTTTCATCATATCACGAGCAATCAATTTATATTCCTTTTCATCGCTGGCAAAATCCAATTTTTTAGGATCTTCCTTTGAACGAGCATGGCAATAGTCACATTTTACACCTAAAGCAGCTTTATAATTGTCCATAATACTGTCTAAATCATGATGCGAAATATCTTTTGGTAAAACTTTAAGATTTTTTGCTTTATGCTCATCACCAGGCTTTTGAGTTGATGAAGGAACGGTTGCCGCAAGGCTAATCATTGCGGTAATACCTACAACGACGAAAAATGATTTTAAGAATGGTTTCATTTTTATTGAGATTGATGATTTAAATGTAATTAATAAATAGTTGAAATTACAAGTTTCATCATCCAATCTGTTTGTGGGTCATCACCAATGGGATAAACATGTTCATCAAATTTTTCAAATCCTTGTTTCTGATAGAATTTGATGGCCTTTATATTATGTTCCCAAACACCCAACCAGATATATATTTTATCTTTTTGGATGGCTCTCATTTTAACTTCGTTTAAGACAATAGCTCCTAAACCTTTGCTTTGATGTTTTTGATAAATATAAATTCGTTCTAACTCTAATCCATCCCCACCTTTAATTTCTGTTTGGCTTTCGCCAGTATTGATTTTGAAGTAACCAGCTATTTCTCCATCAGATTCAATGAAATAGAGTTCAGAATTAGGATTATTGATTTGAGCTATCAAAGACTCAACACTAAAAGCCGATTTTAAATAATCGTTTAAGTTTTCAACAGTATTATCTTTTGCAAAAGCTTCGGTAAAAGTTTCTTTAGATAATTTTTGCAGTTGATGAACTTGGTGTTGGTTGACTAAGGAAAATTTGATGTTAGACTCCATAGCGCAAATATCAAAAAAAGGCTGCTGTTTTGGAGGAAAACAGCAGCCTTTTTTAAAATTTATCAAAAACTAAAAAGATAATATTAAGCCTTACGGATTCAGTTTGAAAACTGATACAAGCCTTATAAATTTCCTCTCAATTCTTGTTCTCTTTCTATTGCTTCAAATAAAGCTTTGAAATTACCTGCTCCAAAAGATTGTGCTCCTTTTCTCTGAATGATTTCAAAAAAAACTGTTGGACGATCTTGCAAAGGCTTAGTGAAAATTTGCAGTAAATAACCTTCTTCATCTCTGTCTACCAAAATCTTCAACTCTTTAAGCGGTGCAATGTCTTCATCAATTTCGCCCACACGTTCTAATAAATCATCATAATAAGTTTCTGGTGTATTTAAAAACTCAATTCCTTTGGCTTTTAGTTTCTTTACGGTTGATATAATATCTGCTGTTGCAATGGCTACATGTTGAACGCCCTCACCTTCGTAAAAGTCTAAATATTCTTCAATCTGCGATTTTCTCTTTCCTTCTGCAGGTTCGTTAATAGGAAATTTCACATAACCATTTCCATTACTCATCACCTTACTCATTAAAGCCGAATATTCTGTTGAGATCGCTTTATCATCAAAAGTCAGGATGTTTTTGAAGCCCATGGTATCTTCATAAAACTTCACCCATTTATTCATTTGGTGCCAGCCCACATTACCAACACAATGATCAACATAAAGTAAACCCATATCTTCTGGATTATATTCCGAAGTATAAGGTTCGAAACCAGGTAAAAATAAACCCTTATAATTTTTCCGCTCTATGAAAATGTGAATAGTTTCTCCATAAGTATAAATTCCACTTCTTTTGATTTCTCCATGCTCATCACTTAAAGTTTCTGGCTCTAAATAAGATTGAGCTCCTCTTTTTACAGTTTCTTCATGTGCTTTGTAAGCGTCATCCACCCAAAGTGCCAAAACTTTAACACCATCGCCATGTTTTAAAACATGATGTGCCACCGGGTGATTAGAGCGTATAGCAGAGGTTAATACAAAACGTATTTTTCCTTGCTGAATCATATAGGAAGCAGTCTCTTTCACACCAGTTTCTGGTCCGGCGTAAGCCACGCTTTGAAAACCAAAAGCAGTTTTATAGAAATGAGCTGCTTGTTTTGCGTTTCCCACGTAGAATTCTACATAATCTGTTCCGTTGATAGGAAGGAAATCTGCCGTTTTTAATATTTCTTTATGTTCTAATGTTTCTGACATGTTTATTTGTTTTAATAAGTCCGATGTCCGAAGACGGGGGACCGATGTTTAATTTGTAATAATTTTAAATCTTGTTTCTTAAATCTTGTTTCTTATGTCTCACTTCTCAATACTCACTTCTCACAACTACTCCGTCATCCAACTCTTATAATAATTTGGGTCTTCAATTTCTAAAGCATCTTCAGTTAGCATTAAAGGACGGAAAGGATCAATCATTACCGCTAATTCTTCTGTACTTTCTTTACCGATAGATTTTTCTACTGTTCCTGGGTGTGGTCCATGAGGAATTCCGCCAGGGTGTAAGGTGATTTGTCCTCTTTCTACTGATTTACGGCTCATAAAATCACCATCAACATAATATAAAACCTCATCAGAGTCAACATTGGAGTGATTATAAGGTGCTGGAATAGATAATGGATGATAATCGTATTTCCTTGGAACAAATGAGCAGACCACAAAATTGTGAGCTTCAAAAGTTTGATGTACTGGAGGTGGTTGATGTAAGCGGCCTGTAATAGGTTCGAAATTATGGATAGAAAATCCCCATGGATAATGGAAACCATCCCAACCTACAAAATCAAATGGGTGAGTGCCATAGATGTATGGGTAAATTAATCCTTGCTTTTTAATCAGGATTTTAAAATCTCCTTTTTGATCATGTGTTTCTAGATTTTCGGGAGTTTTAATATCTCTTTCACAATAAGGTGAATGCTCTAAAAGCTGACCATTTTCATTTCTGTAACGCTTTGGCGCTTTAATGGGACTAAAGCTTTCTACAATAAATAATCTGTTTTTCTCATCATTAAAATGAATTTGGTAAATCACTCCTCGGGGCACAATCAAGTAATCTCCATATTCAAAGTTGATGTTTCCATAACCCGTTTTTAAAACGCCAGAGCCTTCATGGATGAAAATCATTTCATCAGCCATAGTGTTTTTATAGAAATAATCCGTCATAGATTTTCTCGGCGCAGCCAAAGAAATATGAAGATCGCTATTCACCAAAACAGGCTTTCTACTTTTCAGGTAATCGTCCTCAGGCTTAATTTTAAAACCAATTAAGCTGGTATGTTTTAAATGCTTTTCTCGGGCAATTTTAGGTTCAACAGAATAAGGCTCGCCCAACTCTTTCACTATAGTAGGAGCATAACAATGATATACAAGAGAGTAATTACTAGAAAAACCTTCAGTTGATACGAGTTCTTCCGCGTAAAGCGTTCCGTCGGGTTTGCGAAATTGAGTATGTCGTTTAGGAGGAGTTACTCCTAGTTTATAATAAAATGGCATGATAAATCGGTTTTAAAGATTAACGATTTAATTAGAAAAAGGTTGTAATCAATTGATAACGAATGTAATCAATGTGAGAATTAGATGGAATATTGTGCAAAAACAATTTTTGCCACCATTGCAGAGCGGAATTTAGCAAGTACTCCCGAAGAAATTAATCTAAGATGCTGTAAGTTTTGCAATGATTTAATTTTTTGGTTCATTGCGAATATACAAATTTGAGCTCGGGAATCATAAAAATAAATAAACAATTGTCTTTTATAAATCAATTGCTATTTTTGAAAACCACAGTGCAAACCAATTGTAATTAATACAAATATTTCTTTAACTCTTAATAGAAGTCATATGAAGCTGGTATCCTATAAAACCGAAGAAAGAGAACATTTAGGTGTTTTTTTTAACGGACATATTTATAATCTCAATTCGTTGAATCATGTGATTCCGGATAATATGAATGATTTTTTATGGGGAGGCGACGCTTTGATGGAAGCTGCGCATCGTGTTTACAAGGATTTAAAATCAGGGAACGCAGAAGGGAAAGAAGAATTATTTTTTGAATTATTGGCCCCTGTTCCACACCCAACCTCTTTAAGAGATGCTTATGCCTTTAGACAGCATGTGGAAACAGCCAGAAGAAATAGAGGAGCACAGATGATTCCAGAGTTTGACCAATATCCAATTTTTTATTTTGGAAATCATAATGCTGTTCAAGGTTCGGGAGAAATTAAATGTATGCCTGATCATTTCGAGAAATTAGATTTTGAGTTAGAAGTTGCGGTTGTTCTTAATAAAAAAGGAAGAAATATCAAAGCTGCTGATGCAGATGAATACATTGCTGGTTTCATGATCATGAATGATATGAGTGCCCGAGTTTTACAAATGGAAGAAATGAAGCTCAACTTAGGACCTGCTAAAGGAAAGGATTTCTCTACAGTAATTGGTCCGTGGTTGGTTACACCTGATGAATTAGCAACATTTGAAGTTCCTACTAAAGAAGACCATATAGGTAAATCTTACGCTTTAGAGATGAAATGCTGGGTAAACGGTCGATTGGTTTCGAGTGGAAATATGAAAAGTATGGATTGGACTTTCGCCGAAATTATTGAACGTTGTGCTTATGGTACAGATGTTTTACCGGGTGATGTCATTGGCTCTGGAACGGTAGGTACAGGTTGTTTTTTAGAATTGAATGGAACAGGATTGTTGAATGATCCTAACTATCAAACGCAATGGTTACAAGATGGAGATGAAATTAAAATGGAAATTTCGGGATTAGGCAGATTAAGTAACTTTGTAGTTCGAGAAGATTCGGATTTCTCTATTTTATCCAACAAAAAAAATGTCAATGTTATCGCTTAAAATATCCGATTTAACCAAGCCAGAAATTTATCAATTATTAAGTTCCGCAATTGCGCCAAGGCCCATTTGTTTTGCCTCAACCGTAGATAAAGAAGGGAATATAAATCTAAGCCCTTTTAGCTATTTCAACATGATGGGAGCTAACCCTCCGATTTGTGTCTTTTCACCTTCGCGAAGAGGACGAGACAATACTACAAAACATACTTTAGAGAATGTTTTAGAAGTCCCAGAAGTCGTGATCAATATTGTGAACTACAATATGGTCGAACAAATGTCGCTTGCAAGTACAGAGTATCCAAAAGGGATAAATGAATTTTATAAAGCAGGCTTCACGCCGATAGATTCAGAAACCATAAAACCACCAAGAGTAAAGGAAGCACCCGTTCAATTTGAGTGCGTGGTGAACGATGTGATTGCTTTAGGAAAAGAAGGAGGCGCTGGAAATTTGGTAATTGCAGAAGTAAAAATGATTCATTTACAGGAGTCTATTTTAGACGATCATGGAAAAATAGATCCATTTAAAATGGATTTTGTGGCTAGGTTAGGCGGAAATTGGTACAGCCGCGTGACAGCAGAAAGCTTGTTTGAAGTTGCAAAACCCTTAGCTAAATTAGGTATTGGTGTAGATGCATTACATGAAGATATCAGAAATTCAAATATTCTTACTGGGAATCATTTAGGACAATTAGGAAATGTTGAAAAACTACCCGATGAAGATGAGGTTAAGCTATTTGAGTTGGAGCCAGAAATTAAAGATTTATTAGATGCTACCATTGGCGATGCCAAAACACGTTCCACGCAACTGCACTTAAAAGCGGCTGAGTTTTTATCCGAAAGAAAAGTAGAAGAGGCTTGGAAGACTTTGCTCATCGATTTTTTTTAATGATTAACTCTTTTTTGCCGAATAGTTGATTTCAGAAGCTAGCTTTTTATGGTTAATGCTTTGTGCCTTTTAAGAGTAGACAAAGTTTTATTCTAAATCCATAAAAACGCCCTAAGCTTTTTAATTTACTTTGTACTTGTAAACAGTACGCCCAATATTTCCATTTTTATCTATCCCTTCAATAGTCACTCTATAAGTGCCTATATTGTCACTGTTAAAGAATTCTAAAGCAGCTTTACCAGTTTTATCAGTAACCACTTCTGGATTCCAATAAATAGTTGATCTAATGTCTGCTCGTTGTAAAGTGTTTCTTGGGCCACTATATTTCGGAGTATAAAATTGCCTTTCAACTGCATAACCTTTAGGTTTAAAAGTAAGTACATTGGTAGGAGGAAATAAATCTTTTAATTGAGCTTTAGACATTGACATTCCTTTAGGAGGTACTTTCATATTAACGACCAAAACTCCGCTCGTTCCATCTCTTCTATTTATTCCACTCACCCCATCATTATTAAATACTTCAATAGATTCGATATCTTGAGTAATTAAAGTGCTAAGGTATGGAGGGTCAACCTGATTTTCGCCCACATAAATGGCTATAGGGACTTTTAAGCCTTGGTTATAAGTTCTTGACAAATAAAGTTTTTGATCATTAAAGGTTAAACCAAAGCCACTTAAGCAATCTGTTAATACTCTACAGCCTGATAATTGTTCGCCAGAAACTTCTTTATCAGCAAGCATATTTAAGCCAGTTAAAGCACTATAATCTTGATGACTTATCTTTTTAGGAGCTGTAGATTTAACAATCACTTCCTGAAGATAGAAAGCACTATTATGTTCTATTTTACTGCTTTTTAAATAAGTACTTAATGCACTGTCCAGATTAAGAATTTCATCGGGTACATTGACATTAGGATAAATTGCAGGATAAACTTCGCCATCAATTTGGATTCTTAAATCTTTAGAATTGATGTTATTTCTAGCATTTATGACTACGTTAGCAGAGTCTTTAAAAATTAAATTTTCAAATTTAAAACGACCATTTTGGTCAGTAATTGCAGTAGCGTTAAAGTGCTTATCCGGAATTTGAAACAAAATATTGCCCTTTTCAAGTGGCATTCCATTACTTTTTCTTATCGTTCCACTGATAGAGATTCCTTGTTCTGGTAAAATCTTTATAGCAGGAATTGTACCGCCAACTAAATCTTTATATTCATATCGGTGATAACCTTGAGTCATCATTAATACATCTAGGTCTGATTTTTTTTGATCATTAACTTGATAAAAATAATAATTAGGTTGTTCAATATAACCCACTAAATCAGCAGTTAAAAGTGTGCTACTGTATATGTTAAGATCATTATTTTCATCTATAGGGACTCTGTTATCATCTACAACAGCTATTGAATAATTCCCTTCGGTCATATCTAAACCATTTGATGTATTGATGTCAAATTTGACTTTTTGCCTAGCTTTATAAGTAGGTAAATCTGTTTTTACATTAATTTTCATATCGTCTGGTCTTTGAATGAAAATTAATCTGTCACCTATAGGCAAGCCCGTTTCTGCTAATAAAGTAATTTGTGAAATACCAGATGGGAATTTATCTTCTGGTATTTTAGCACTGTAGATTAAACTATTTAAGGTTCCTTTAGCAGCATAATAAACGGTTCCTCCATTTTGAATCACTAAATAAAAATTTTGTTCAGGGTTTTTATCTAGATAATCTTTGTTAGTTAAAATTCTTAAAAAAATATCACTCCCAGTATGAACGGCAGTTAAGGTGATCCCAGAATTATTGATTTTTGGCAACTGGAATATTTTAGTTTTCCCATTGGCAAAAGTTGCTTTTGCACTATATTGTTTTCCAGCTTCAGGAGTAAAAGACAATTTCCCCATACCCAAATGTTGATCTTTAAAATCAGCTACCTTAGTGCCGCTTTCGTCAATTATTATCCCGCTCACACTTACTCCTAAACCTTTAGAGTTAATTGCTTTAAATGCAACTTTACTTTCTATTCCAGCTATTAAATTACCTCCTTCTGGAAAGAATTGAATATCATTTTCAAGTATTAGACCTTTTAAAAGGAATGACGATTTTAAAATTCTATCATTCCCTGCGTCTAGTTCGGTAAATAGTTTTCCTCGGTTTAGATCAAATTTTTGTGATGTTGAAAAGTCTATTTTAATTTTCCCATTAGCATCCGTAGTTTCTTTTCCTCTTGCTACTCTTTCGTCATCAGTGATTACTTCCCAATTTACTTTTTTATCACTAAAAGGTTTAAGCCTATCATCTTTAAAAGTTAAGGTGCTATTTATCTTGAAATCTTTGTCAGTGATGGTCCCATTTAAATCTAAATAAGTGCTCAATTGCTTATCAATCGCATTTCCAACATAAATATTTTTTTGAAAAAAATAATTTTGGTTATCATTTAACATCCAAAGTGTAAAAGCTCTTATATGATAATTTCCCTCTTTAAAATCCGGATAATTTAAAGGAATACTTCCCGCCGATACACTATTGACAACGGGGAGTTTTAAGGAAGAAATAAGTGAATCTTTTGAGTTAATTAATTCAACATAAACAATTTTACTTAAGGGAGAAGGGACGTGTTGGATGGTAGTGATATAACTTTTAAACCAAATCGTATCTCCAACCGCATAATAAGGTTTATCAAATTGTAAATAAACTTTCTCGTAAGGGTGTTGCTGCAACAACTTAGATTTTTCTTCTAAAATGGTATTTAAAGGGATGATTTTGTTTTGTGCATTAACTTCCTGTGAAAAAAAAAGGAAAGAAGCGATGATGAAAAAGAAAAGCTTTTTATAATTCATTAATTTGATTTCGGATGAAAAATGATTTTTTGTAAATATATTTAATTAATCAGTTTAGGTAGTAAAATTTCAAAATTTAACAATTTTTAACGAAAGTTGATGTTAAGATTTAGCGCTTTCGCCAATCTTAATTCTGAAAATTAAGATTTATAGGCTACTTAACCTTCACCTAATTTTGTAACGTAAATTACATCAAAATCATATTCGTTTTAAGATAAAAACAAACTCTTTTGCCTTATTTCTTTAACTTTGTACCATGTGGTATAACAATATATTAGAAACGATAGGTAACACACCTCTGGTAAAACTTAATAAATTAACAAAGGATATTGAAGCAACTGTTTTAGCAAAGATAGAAACTACCAACCCTGGAAACTCTATTAAAGATCGTATGGCCTTAAAGATGATTGAAGATGCTGAGAAAAGTGGTAAATTAAAGCCAGGAGGAACGATTGTTGAAGGAACATCTGGTAATACTGGAATGGGTTTAGCAATTGCGGCAGTGATAAAAGGTTATAAATGTATTTTTACCACTACGGATAAACAATCTAAAGAAAAAGTAGACGCCTTAAAGGCTTTTGGTGCTGAGGTAATTGTTTGCCCAACAGATGTTGAACCAGAAGATCCTAGATCATACTATTCTGTTTCTTCACGTTTAGAAAAAGAAGTTCCAAACTCTTGGAAACCAAATCAGTATGATAACTTGTCTAATTCACAAGCTCATTATGAGCAAACTGGTCCTGAAATTTGGGAACAAACGGAAGGTAAAATCACACATTTAGTAGTAGGAGTGGGTACAGGAGGAACAATCTCTGGAACAGGCAAGTTCTTAAAAGAGAAGAATCCAAATATTAAAATTTGGGGAATTGATACTTATGGTTCTGTATTTAAGAAATATAAAGAAACAGGAATTTTTGATGAGAAAGAGGTTTACCCCTATATCACTGAAGGAATTGGCGAAGACTTTTTGCCAAAGAATGTAAATTTTGATTTGATAGATCGTTTCGAGAAAGTAACTGATAAAGATGCTGCTTTGATGACCAGAGAAATTGCTCGTAAAGAAGGTATTTTTGTTGGAAATTCTGCTGGAGCAGCAGTTGCTGGGGTATTACAATTAAAGGATCATCTTACAAAGGATGATGTGGTAGTTATTATTTTTCATGATCATGGCTCGCGTTATATGGGAAAAATGTTTAATGACGATTGGTTGCGTGAGAGAGGATTTTTACAAGATGAAAAGTTGACAGCAAAATCTATTTTAGCTAAAAGAGAACCACAAGAAATGGTTACTATTGATAGTGAAAAGACAGTTTTGGAGGCCATCAATACCATGAAGTCTTTAAATATCTCGCAAATCCCGGTGATGCAACAAGGAATGGTTGTTGGTCGAGTAACGGAGAGTGAGATTTTAAATGCCTTGTTGGAAAATCCTTCTATCAAATCTTCTAAAGTAGCGAGTATCCAATCAGCATCTTTTCCTTTTGTTGATTTAAATGCATCAATAGATAAAATCTCTGGATTGATCAATAAAGAAAATTCTGCGGTTTTGGTAGAGGATGAGAAGGGAAGGATTGAAATCATCACTCAATACGATATTATAGATGCCATCTCTGGCTAAAGCAAAAGAAGTAGCCTCGAAATCATCGGGGCTATTCCTTTTTTATCATTAGATTTATTATTTCTTAAGCGTAACTTTTAAGGTGATTTTTACAGCTGCTAGTGCTTTTGATACTGGGCAGTTTTCTTTTGCATCAGTGGCAAGTTTAGTAAATTCTTCTTCTGAAATACCTGGAACTTCTCCCATTAAGTCTAATAGTATTCCAGTTATCTCAAATCCAGATGCTTTTTTATCTACGCTTACAGTTGCTTCTGTATTCAATACTTTTGGTGTATAGCCAGCTTCGTCCAAAGCAAAACTTAAGGCCATTGAATAACAACCAGCATGCGCAACAGCAATTAACTCTTCAGGGTTAGTTCCCGCTTTTCCATCTTCACTTTCGAAACGAGCTTTAAATGAATATGGCGTAGCTTCCAATGCTCCGCTAGTAGTTGATAATGATCCTTTTCCAGCAGTTCCGTTGCCTTTCCAAATTGCTGTTGATTTTCTATTTATGACCATAATTTTATTTAAATCTATTATCTTAACTTTAAAAGACAAAAATTGTTTACAAGAATTTCAATCAAATTTTTCAAACTACTTTTAGTTGAATAAAGCATTAACTTTATAAAAATAATTAAGCTTAACCCATGGGTTTATGAATAAGACAAGTGATTTATTCATGTATAATCAATCGGTTTTAGGCGAATTAAGATACTTTAAAATCCATTATTTCTATTTATTAAGGATAAAACATTCCCATTTATTTGGACCTTATTATATCTAAAACAATGAAAAAAACAATGTTACTAATTACTAGTATTCTCTTAATAGTTTCTAGTAGTTATGCATCTCGAAATACAATAGATAATATTTCTTACGGAGTCTTTGGGAAAGTTAAAGTTTATCATCCTTCAATTAATCCGAAAGCTTTTGTGATTTTTATATCTGGTGATGGTGGATGGAACCTAGAAGTTGTTCATATGGCAAATAAATTGGTCGAACAAGGAGCCATTGTCGTAGGAGTTGATATTAGACATTTGTTAAAAGGGATAAACAAAAAAAATGTTAAATGTTATTATCCTGCTAGTGATTTTGAGAACCTAAGTTTGGCATTACAAAAAAGATATCATGGCAAACAATACTTTAAACCAATTTTAGTGGGTTTATCATCTGGTGCGACATTAGCTTATGGGTTGTTAGCGCAAGCACCAGCAAATACTTTTAAAGGTGTCATAGCTTTAGGATTCTGTCCTGATTTACATATTAATAAAGAATTATGTAATGGAGAAGGCTTAATTTCTCATGTGCTTAATAAAAACAAATCTTTTTATTTAGAACCCTCAAAAAAACTTAAAGCTTCTTTTGTGATACTACAAGGCGAGAACGATCAAGTTTGTTCTATTATAGAAATTAAGAAATTTGTGGAAGGAATGCCCTCTACAGAATTAATCTCATTACCTAAAGTAGGGCATAGCTTTTCCGTTGATAAAAATTGGGCATCTCAATTTGTTATTGCATTTGAAAAGATACTTAAAACACCTAGTTTTATTGAAAAAGTAAAAGAAGAACAAAATCAACATAAGAATTCGGCTGCCGAAAATCACTTCATAAATGAGGGTTTGCCATTAGCCATTTTGCCTACAAAAGAGAATAATAATCTGCCTTTGGCATTTGTAATTTCGGGTGATGGCGGCTGGACTAGTTTTGATGAAAGTTTTGCCGAGAAACTATCAGAAAATGGAATACCAGTAATTGGTTTGGACGCTCAACAGTATTTTTGGGACAAAAAATCGCCTGATGAAACTACAACTATGGTTGCAAAGGTGGTGAGTTACTATTTGGAAAAATGGAATAAATCTTCATTTATATTAATAGGTTATTCTTTTGGAGCCAGCATTGTTCCGTTTGTCAACAATCGTTTAGCTACCCCTTTAAGAGAGAATATTAAGGGAGTCTACTGCTTATCACCAGAGGAAACTGCAGATTTTGAAATTCATCTTTCCGACATGTTAAGTCTTGGCGGTAAAGAAGAATACAACGTGTTAGAGGAGTTAGAAAAAACTAAAAATGTCAAACCAGTTTGTTTTTTCGGTGAGGAGGAAGAGGGGATCAATCCCACACATTATACGGCAAATGGAGCTAAAGTAATTCGATTACCTGGCGGCCATCATTATGAAGACAGTTATCCAATCATATTAAAGACTATTTTAGGTACTTTGAAGAACAATAGCTATAAATGATTAGGAACTTGTTTTTGAGCTTAATGTTTACACTTTTTTTAAGCCAATCATCATTGGCTTTTATCACTAAAATTGATTCTGTTTACCATGGTAAATTCGGTAAAGTAATGCTTTATCAGAAGTCCAAAACGCCATCTTCTGTTGTTTTATTCATTTCTGGCGATGGGGGTTGGGAACATGGGGTAATCAATATGGCCAAATTTTTGGCCTTGCAAGGAGCTCTGGTTTTAGGTGTTGATGCAAAAACATACAATCAAATTTTAACAAAAGAAAATGTAGATTGTTATGATTTAGTGACAGATTTTATTGATTTATCAGATTTTATCCAAAAGAAATATCATTTTTTAAATCATGTAAAACCTATTTTGGTAGGCTATTCTTATGGGGCGACTTTAGTTTATGGTATAGCAGCACAAGCAAATCCAGGCACATTTCAAGGAACTATAGCTTTAGGTTTTTGTCCAGATTTGGAGATGAAAAAGCCTTTATGTAAAGGAAATGGGATAGAAGAGACCGTATTGAAATCGGGTATTTCATATAATGTGGAAAGATTCGATGGTTTTCTCGACCCTTTTATTATTATCAATGGAGTCAGAGATGATACCTGTTTAATTGAGCCAACAACAGTATTCTTAAAAGGATTAAAAAATATTGAATTTGTGGTGTTAAAGAAATTGGGACATGGCTTTTCTATAGCAGACAATTGGTTGCCAGATTTTAAATTTCAATATCAAAAAATATTTCATTTAACACCTCCATACCAATTGGTTTTTTATTGATTCTAAACGCTGCTCCAGCTATGTTTTAATGCATAAAAAGTTAAAGTACTGAAACCTGTAAAGAGCATTAAATGAAAAGGAAACAAGCCAAAATCTTGAAAATGAAAAGCAGCTATTAATCCTGAGAAGAAATAAAAGCACAAGAATAATTCAATGTAAAAAGATTTTGATAAGCTTCTTTTAACATATATATTACTCTTAAAATTATCTTTCAATTTGGTGATGTTGAATTTTGGAGTTCTGATAAAATCGGATTTAAACCCAAATAATCCTTCTAAAACGGCAATAGAATTATGGAAACTTAAAGCCATTGAAACAGAAAGAAACATTGGAAATAACTTAGCAAACTTTGATAAACTTTCTTTTTTTGAAATGCTTGCTATTAAATAAAATATACTGACTATTAAGAATCCTAGGAGAAAGATAGATAATAATTGGAAATAAATTAAAGGAATTTCTGACTGATTTTTAATAAATAGAACAGGAACACTTAAGATGCTGGTTAATAATACGAAAATGAAAACATAAGAATTCATTAAGTGTAATGTTGCAAATATTTTTTTCTTTAAACCAACGTCTGCTCTCCAAATTTCTTTTACCATTTTTTTTGAAGTCTCGATGGCCCCTTTTGTCCAACGATGTTGTTGAGAGCGCAAAGCATTTGATTCTACTGGTAGTTCTGCAGGTGTAATTACATTTTCTACATACTTAAATTTCCAGCCTTTTAGTTGAGCTCTATAGCTTAAATCTAAGTCTTCGGTTAATGTGTCATGTTGCCAACCTCCAGCTGCAACAATACACTCTTTACGCCAAATGCCAGCTGTACCATTAAAATTCATAAACAGACCAGCTTCATTTCTTCCAGTTTGTTCAATGGTAAAATGTCCATCTAAACCGAAACCTTGGACTTTTGTAAGTAACGAATAATCTTGATTGATATGTCCCCAACGGCTTTGTACCATTCCAATTTCTGGCGAATTGAAGTAAGGAATAAGCTTTTGTAAAAAATCTTTTTCAGGAAGAAAATCAGCGTCAAAAATGGCTACAAATTCACCTTTGGCTTTTTCTAATCCAAATTGTAATGCACCAGCCTTGAATCCGATATTTTTATCTCTTGTAATATGAACGATATCAAAACCTTCTGCTTGTTTTTGATGAATGATTTCGCGAGTCAATATTAAAGAATCATCATTCGAATCATCTAAAACTTGAATTTCTAACTTTGATTTAGGATAATTTAATTCGCAAACCGAGTTTATTAAACGTTCAACCACATATAGTTCGTTATATAAAGGAAGTTGTATAGTTACTTTTGGAATATCTAATGGTAAAACAGGAACTACATCTTCTTTTCTTTTCGATTTTAAATATGAAAATATGAGATATGCTTGACCCAAACTAAATATCAAAATGACACTAAGCGATAGGGTATAGATTATTAATAGGAGTATTTGCCAGATCATTTCAAAATGCAAAATTATAAGTTTTTAAAGATTGTCCATATTATTTTATAGCCGGCTAAAACAACACCTTTTAAAGTGCCTGAAACTTTGCTCACACCGATTCTTTTACGGTACTTAACAGGTACTTCAGCGCATCTTAAATGTAATTTAGCTGCTTTTACCTGCATTTCAACGGTCCATCCATAGGTGGTGTCTTGCATGTTTATCATACTTAAACTCTCCCATGTTAAAGCTCTAAACGGCCCTAAGTCTGTAAATGATACTTTGTAAAACAATTTAATCAATTTGGTTGCTAATAAGTTTCCAAATTCTTGTGGTAAAGTCATAGAACCTTTTTCTTTGTTCCCTAATGCTCTTGAACCTATCACCAAGTCTGCTTCGTCAGCCCAAATAGGAGCAATGATGTTAGTTATTTCTTCAGGATAATCAGAATAGTCACCATCCAAAAAAACAATGATGTCTTCAGCCTGAGCTTTATCTTTTAAATATTCAATGCCTTTTAAACAAGCATTTCCGTAACCAGCAATTGGGGCTTCAACAACTGTAGCTCCAGCATTCTCTGCGTTTTTAGCGGTTTTATCCTTAGAATTATTATTACCTACGATAATTTCGGTCACAAGATTTTTTGGAACCTCATTTATGACTTTAGCAATAGATTTTTCTTCGTTATATGCAGGAATGATTACATAAATTTTCCTGTCAATTTGTTTATTCTTCATTTAATAATCCGCTTCTTCAGGCCTTAAATAAGCATCAAATCTTCCTTCTTCTGCTGAATTCTCTAATTTTAAAACTCCTCTTGGGCAAACTGCTGCACAAATGCCACAACCTACGCAGGATGATCTGATGATGTTTTCTCCTTTTTGTGCATAGGCTCGTACGTCAATACCCATCTCGCAATAGGTAGAGCAATTTCCACAAGAGATACATTGCCCGCCATTGGTGGTAATCCTAAATCTTGATTTGAAACGTTGTACGATCCCTAAATATGCTGCTAATGGACATCCGAAGCGACACCACACTCTATTTCCCATCACTGGATAAAACCCTGTACCAATAGCACCTGCAAATACAAAGCCAATAGCAAAAGCATAAGTTTCACGGATAGCATAAGTATCGATTCCTAATAATTTTGGAGATCCTGAAAAATAGGTGTAGAGTACACTCATCGTCATTAAAATTGCAAAAACCAATACGCTATGAACAATCACTCTTTCGTATTTCCAAGCTTTTAAAGATTTATCGGATAATTGACGAAAGGGATCTCCCAGTGTTTCTGCTAAGCCACCACAACCACAAACCCAACTGCAGTACCATCTTTTACCAAAGAAATAGACCATTACCGGCACACCCACCACGAAAAGAAAAATTCCCCAACCTATCATCCAATAACCTAGCATGCCATGCGCTAATAAATCATTTAAACGATAATCGAAGAAAAAGGAATAATCTAATGGCCACATGTTTTTGAAATCCATCGAAGGGAGCATCAATTTGCTCATAATATTAGGGATCAAAAAGGCAAAAGCTATTTGGAAAAATAAAACTGAAGTAGTACGCACCAATTCATAGTTGTTATGACGGTATTTAATGTACATTCTTACTGCCATGGTTGTCATCACCAAACAGTATAGGAATCCATATAAAAACCATTGGGAAGCTTCTGAGCCACTAAGTTTTAGACTTAACGGATCTACTAGCAGCACCCAATTGGTGATGTAAGCAGGTGCCTTATATAATAGAATGTAAAATCCGATCAATCCAGCAGCAAATAAAAAAGCTATAATTCCTTTATTTGTTATCCCTTTTTTAAAGATGTCGTTGTGCTTGATTCCAGATACTGGCTCTATAAACATAGCGGGAATCATAAATAACAATCCGCCAAGTGCGCCTCCGATAAAACAAATAAAAAATAACAGTTGTTGATTATCAGCAACAAATCCAATACTGCTTTTTTTGACAATAGGGAAGGTGTAATCAGTGTAAATTACTTTGTCCCATTCTTGTCTCTTTTTAAATTCGTCGTTTACACCATCGAAAGCCTTGTTAAAATCACTAATAAACTCTTTATTACTAATATATTCTTTACCGAACATGCTTTTTAAAGCAGGCTTCAGTAATGTTTGTTGATTTGCATCACTAACTGTTTGTGTAAAAATATTTTCAGTCAATTGATATTTGCCCAAGAAGGGTAAAGCTATAAAGATGGCTAAGCAGGTAAGAAATATAATTAAACCGATTTGACGGATGATTTTCATGATTTGGAAAGGGTTTAAAAAACTAAAAACTTCTTTTTTGGTACTTTTACAAGATGCTGAGGGAATTCCTGATTGAAGCTATTTATTATCGCTCGATGATAATTTTTATAAAATTCCGGATCGAAAAACCCTTTGTTTAAATCATTCATGCATTTGGATATATTTACTTTATTTCTGATCCAATCATCTGCAACTACTTGTTTAAAACGGATTCCGAAAAAATTAAAACCTCTTAATGCGCCATCCTCTTTAGAGAAATTAGCTCTAAAACTTATTTTTCCATTAGCATATTCCCAATAAAAAGTTTCTTCATCATCAAATGGCTCTTTAAACATCAAACCGTAAGTTTGATATTCAATGTCTAAGAATTTTGCTGAATTGAACCAAATACCTCTATCATATTTTGTTGGAGTGCCACATATGGTCTTAGCTAAAGCCTTTGCTTGCATACGACCTGTGTACCATAACTGTTCTATAGGGGGGTGCTTTTCTTTCGGATTCGTAAACTGTGCACAATCTCCTAATGCATAAATATCTGGAAGGTTAGTTTCTAAAACTTCATTTACTAAAACGCCTCTATCAGTTTTTAATGGTGTATTCTTTAAGAAATCAATATTAGGAGAAACACCAGCAGTTAAACCTACAAACTGACATTTAATTTCTTTACCGGCTTTGGTGATAATTGATTTAACCCTCCCATTTTCATCAGCAAGAATTTCTTCTAACTCAGTTTCAGTAATTAAGTTAATATGATGTTCGGCAATGTGTCTTCCAACTAAAAGAGCTTCTTCCTTTGGTAAAACGTTGTTCCAGTATTCTTTTTCTCTAATCAAGAAATTGACTTTAATACCTCTGCTATTTAACATTTCGGCCATTTCAATTCCAATTAAACCCCCACCTATTATTACAGCTTCCTTAATGCCATCCGTATTTTCTTCCATCAACTCAACATCTTGTTTGCTGTAAAGTCCTTGCACCCCTTTTAAATCCTGACCTTTCCATCCAAATTTATTAGTTTTGGAACCTGTAGCAATTACAAGCTTGTCATAGCTTACATGTTCTCCAATAGTCGTTCTTAAGGATTTAGCATCGAAATCTATTTGATCAACGAAAGCATTTTTTAGCTCAATTTTGTTTTTTTTCCAAAACCAATCTTCGTAAGGCTTGGTATGCTCATATTTCATATGTCCCATGTAGATATACATAAGCGCAGTTCGAGAAAAAAAATGCTCAGATTCTGAGGATATAACCAAGATTTCATGATCACTCTGTTTACGAATGTATCTAGCTGTTGTTATTCCGGAAATTCCATTACCAATAATTACAATTTTCATAAAAGGTTTGAGTGTCTTTTTTGATTAGTAGGAACAATAATGTATAACTTACAATTAATTGAAATTATTTACCGTTCAGGCTCCAATTGTATTCAAGATAATCAATTTTGGTGTTGCTATTGATTTTTGTGTTTGAGTATTTGTTAACAAAATTAACCACACTTCCTTCTGCTTTAATAAAATCAGCTTTATACCAATCAAAAAGTCTAGATAATGAAGCTTTATCTGTAGAAATTTTATTAAAAGCAGGATTATTTAATGCCGCTTTTGTATTTGAAGTTAATAAGCTTTGTACATTTTCAGAAGTGTATGCCTGATTTTGTAAAGTTGGACAAGACATTGCAGCACAGTTTACCGCAAAATGAATTCTTCCGTCAAATAAATCACCACCTAATAAAATCTTTTTCTCAATGTCATTTAATGTTAAAGTTTTGCCATTAAACTTATATGGTAGAGGTTGGTCCCAAACTTTTCCACCAGCAATATCTAAAATAGATTTTAAAGGATAATTTCTTAATATCTGATCAATTGTTGAGGCATTGTAAGCATTTATCCAAAAGGCTAATTGCTCATTTTTAGAAAGTGTCGAAGTATTTATACTGTTAAGTGAAGAAATATATGCTTCGAGTTTATCTTTTGATTTAGAGAAACCTGCATAGTTTACCATCCCTTTATCAGAAACATAATTTTTAAGCAGTTGATCAAAAGCAGAGTGATTAAAAATTGTAGTGGTTATAGTATTTCTTGCGGGCTCAGGATTTACTACTTTCGCTGAGGGAGCTACAGGAGCTTTTGTTTGTGCTGTTTCAGATGGACTAGATTCGGTTGTTGTTATTGCGTTTGAAGAAACAGTTGTATTTGTTTGCGCTATGGTAGAGTTAGCAGGACTGATATCCTGTGCGGTTGTGATGGAATCTGAAGTTTTTTCTTGCACTTGGTTTTTTGAATTTCCAGACGTACAACTTGCTGTAATGGTGATGATTGCAATACCTGCAATTATATTTTGAATAGATTTCATAATTTTCGATTTCATTGTTCTTTAATTACGTTTAATGCTTGCTTAAAGTTTTATAATTTAAAATTATACTTATAGCTTAGTCATCCAAAATCTATTTTTCTAACAAAAAAAACCAAATTTTAAAGGGTTTTTGTGTCTTCTTAAGAAAATTACAATCTTCTAATATCAGCTCCTAATGCTTTCAATCTAGTATCAATATCTTGATATCCTCTTTCTATTTGTTCAATATTATAAATGGTACTTCTGCCCGAAGCTGATAATGCGGCAATCAATAACGAAACTCCAGCTCTAATGTCTGGCGAAGTCATTTCTATTCCTTTTAATTGATATTTCTTATCCAAACCAATTACAGTTGCTCTGTGAGGATCACACAAGATAATTTGAGCACCCATATCAATCAATTTATCCACAAAGAATAAACGGCTCTCGAACATTTTTTGATGAATTAAAACGGAACCTTTTGCTTGAGTTGCTACCACTAATATGATAGACAATAAATCTGGCGTAAAACCAGGCCAGGGCGCATCTGCTACGGTTAATATCGATCCATCAATAAAGGTGTCTATCTCATAGCTTTTTTGAGATGGGATATAAATATCATCACCCCTTAATTCGAACTGAATTCCCATTCTCCGAAAAACATCAGGAATAATACCTAATTCATTATAACAAACATCTTTAATGGTAATTTCAGACTCTGTCATTGCTGCAAGACCAATAAAAGAACCAATCTCAATCATATCAGGTAGTAAACGATGTTCTGTTCCGGCTAATTCATTAACACCCTCTACGGTTAATAAATTAGAGCCAATACCTGATATTTTAGCGCCCATTCTATTCAGCATTTTACAAAGCTGTTGCAGATAAGGTTCGCAGGCCGCATTATATATAGTAGTTGTTCCTTGTGCCAAAACAGCAGCCATCACAATGTTGGCTGTTCCGGTAACGGACGCTTCATCTAAAAGAATAAAAGTTCCTTTTAATTTTGTGGCATCAATATTAAAAAAGCCAGTTTCTGCATTATAAATAAACTTAGCTCCTAATTTTTCGAAACCTAAAAAGTGAGTATCTAACCTTCTTCTTCCAATTTTGTCACCTCCAGGTTTTGGAATAGCTGCTTTACCAAATCGGGCTAACAGTGGGCCCACAATCATAATAGAACCTCTTAAACTTCCTCCTTTTGCTTTAAAAGTTTGACTATGAAAAAAATCAAGGTTAATATTTGCTGCAGTAAATTGGTAGGTGTCTTTAGATAGTCGCTTTACATCAACGCCAAGGTCTTCTAAAAGCTCAATCAGTTTATTTACATCCTTAATATCAGGAATATTACTAATTGTTATTTTTTCTTTAGTTAATAAAACTGCAGATAATACTTGTAAAGCTTCATTTTTTGCTCCCTGAGGAATAATTTCTCCTTTTAAAGGTTTACCTCCACGAATCTCAAATGCGTTCATTCTTGTTTTATGTTTTAAAATTGGTTATAAATAAAAATGTTCAATTCTATTTAAAATTGAACATTTCTGTAAGCTGTTAATATCTAATTAATTTGGTCTTCTGCCATTACCAGTATTACTAGAATAGTTTTTTTGACGACCTTTATTATTATTGTTTTGACGACTGCTACTTCCTCCTCCACTGCGGCTATTGGTTTTTCCTCCAGATGATCTACCACCACTGTTGCTAGAAACCGGGGGCTTAATGTCAACTTTATTTAAAGTAACTTCAGAGAGGTCAAGTTCACCACCAGAAAGGTCTCTTAAATCACTAATAATTTGCTCATCAGCAACGTGGTCCTTGTTCCAAATCACATAAGCCATCTTCATGAAATTTGCAATAGAATTTACCATGTGCTGTTTTTTATCAGGTTCGGTAATTTCTTTTGCTTTTTTTATCATTACTTCCACAGTTCTGCCGTAGTGCTTAAATCTAATTCTACTTTGCGGATAAGGCAAAACTTCAGGTCTAAAGTTGATCTGTTCCTGAGTAGGGGAAGGATAAGGAGAATCCACATCAATCTTAAACTGAGAAATAATTTGTAAATGATCCCATAATTTATGCTTAAAATCAGGTACATCACGTAAATGTGGATTTAAAAAACCCATCATATCGATGACCACGCTAGCATAGCGATTACGCTCTTCTTTTGTAGGTAAAGCCACAATATATTCCACCATATTCTGCACATTTCGACCATATTCGGCTAAAATTAGCTTTTCTCTGGAGGTGTTATAATCAAAAATTTGTTCTGTTTTTTCAATCATTCTAAGAATTTTTAAAGCTTTTTTTAAGCTTTCTACTGTTTCCAGATATTTTGTAGACAAAAATAAACAAACCAAGCAGGTTTTAAGTCTAAAGCCAAATTTATTTTTTTAAATAAATTTGATGAATCAATTAGCGTCAGTTCTGCTCCTATAGTATATTTTCACGAGCGCCATTTGGAGAATTAATCCCAAAGCCTATCTTCACTGTCTCCAGGCTTATTTATCCTCTTAATTTCCAATGATAAAGGTAATAGATTTGCTGTCAAAAGCAAATAATAGGATTTATTAATTTTCTAAAATCCTTAGCTTAGCAAATTTCAGTAAAAGCTGCTTTTGTCCTATTTCTTTAAAGAAGACGGTTGCTTTAATGTCCTGCTTGTTTCCCTCTAAGTTAATCACTTTACCAAAACCGAAACGTTCGTGTTCTACTTCTTGTCCAACTTGTAGTTTAGAAGTATCACTTGGGGCGAAACCAGGTGTGGGTACGTGGGCTTTCCCTAATAAAGAAGTTGTAGCGATAGGTTTTGAAGCTAGTTTAGGTTTAGAAAAGAAATCACCTTGCTGGTTATTACCATGAGATGTTTTACTTTTCCACTGGCTGCGTTCATCTCCAAAAGATGAGTCATTGTTAGCTACTCTTTTAACAAAATCTAACTCTAAATATTTAGGCTCAATCTCATCTAAAAAACGTGATGGTTCGCAGTTTACCAATGTCCCAAAACGAAAACGAGAGGTCGCGTAAGAAAGGTGTATCTTCTTTTCTGCTCGGGTTACAGCCACATAAAATAGACGTCTTTCTTCTTCCAAATCAGCTCGAGAATTTAAAGCCATTTGAGATGGGAAAAGATTTTCTTCCATTCCAACAATATAAACTTGTGGAAATTCCAACCCCTTTGAAGAGTGTATGGTCATCAATGAGACCGTGTCTTTATTTGGGTTTTTGTCATTATCGTCGTTAGTCAACAATGCCACATCCTGCATAAAAATATCTAAACCTCGTTCTTCGATATCTTCCCTTTCAGAAAATTCTTTGATACCGTTCAACAATTCCTGAATGTTCTCATATCGGGCTAAGCCTTCGACAGATTTATCGTCATATAAATCTTTCAATAAGCCAGATTGCTGAGCGATATGTAAAGCCGTATCATAGGCTAAACTATTTTTTGCTATAACCTGAAAACTTTGAATGGCTATAGCGAAATTCTGAACGGCCATTGCTGCTCTGTTATCCAGATATTGAGGCGCATCAACTATGATTTCAAAAAGTGTTTTACTTTGTTGATCTGCAGCAAGAATAATTTTATCTAAAGTTGTTTTTCCAATCCCTCTTGCCGGATAATTAATCACTCGTTTAAAAGCTTCTTCATCACTTGGATTGAAAGTTAAACGAAAATAGGCAATTAAATCTTTGATCTCTTTTCTCTGATAGAAAGACAATCCTCCATAAATTTTATAAGGTACATTGAGCTTTCGAAGCGCTTCCTCCATCGATCTGGATTGTGCATTGGTACGGTATAGAATGGCGAAACTCACCCAATCCAAATTGTTATTTGCCCTTTCTTGCATAATGGATTCAGCAACAACTTTTCCCTCTTCATTATCAGAGTAGGAGCGAGTAATTTTTATTTTTTCTCCGGTTTCATTATCTGAGAAAACATTTTTATCTAACTGGTTTTTATTATTCGCAATGATGCTGTTCGCCACATTAACAATATTTTGAGTAGAGCGGTAATTTTGCTCGAGCTTATAAACTTTTACATCGGGATAATCCTTTTGAAAGTTTAATATGTTTTGAATATTAGCTCCACGGAAAGCGTAAATACTTTGTGCATCGTCACCAACTACACATAAATTTTCTCTAATAGCGGCTAATTTTTTTACAATCAAATATTGAGAAAAGTTGGTATCCTGATACTCATCAACCATTAAGTATTTGAACTTATTTTGATATTTGTAAAGTACATCTGGATGCTCTTTTAAAAGCACATTGGTTTTAAATAACAAGTCATCAAAATCCATTGCTCCAGCTTTGAAACATCGATTCACATAGGTCTCATAAATCTTACCAATAAAGCCCCTTCCTTGAGAAAAATCATCTGCCTGAATTTGCTCATTTTGTTGATACTCCTGAACGGATATTAAATTGTTTTTCGCCATTGAAATACGGCCATACACATAATTATGATGATAAAGCTTATCGTCCAAACTCATCTCTTTTAAAATGGTTTTGATTAAGCTTTTGCTATCATCTGTATCATAAATGGTGAAGTTATTGGGATAACCAATTTTGTTGGCTTCTACACGTAATATTTTAGCGAAAACAGAGTGGAAAGTTCCCATCCAAATATTTTTTGCTTCACTTCCAACAACGCTCATGATGCGATTACGCATCTCTTTTGCAGCTTTATTGGTGAATGTCAACACTAAAATATTAAATGGGTCAACACTTTTGTTAATCAAATGTGCAACACGGTAAGTGATTACTCTGGTTTTTCCAGATCCAGCCCCAGCAACAATCATCACAGGTCCTTCTGTTTGTTCTACCGCTTGTCTTTGTGATGAGTTTAATCCTTGTAAATAATCCAAATCGTAAAATTTTTAGAAATGTAAAATTAAAAAAATGAGGCAGAGATTTCGTCTCTGCCTCACATAAGATTTCCACTTTTTTAATTATGGATTTATTTCTGACTTAAATTCGATCGTGTAGGGTCATGCAAGGCTTGGTTAATATCCATTATTTGTTCATCGATATCATCCACACACTTTTTCATTTGCGTAACAACTTCTCTGCTGTCTACTAAATTATCTTGTACCAACATCACCAAACCTTTTAAAGTAGCTACTGGTCCACGTATCTGATGAGAAAGATGCGATGAATATTCAGATAGCTTTTGATTTTTGTAGATTAAATCTTTGGTACGCTCGGTAATAATTTCTTCTAGTTTATGGTTGATTTTATCAACGTTGGCTTTTTGTTTAGAAACTTCTTCGTTTAGGGATGTTAATTCTTTATTACTTTCTTTAGATTTTTTGTTGCTTCTAAACAATAAAAGAATAACGATGAAAGCTAAAATTGCTGTAATGACACTAAAAACGGATAATAAATAAGCGTTTCTTTGATTCTGAATAGTTAATTCATTTTCTCTTTGTTGCTTTTGTTGTTTAAAAGTTTCTTGAATGAGATTGATGTTTGATGATGTGTTTTTCTTGAAATTGATACTATCTAAATCATGAACTTCTTTTAGATAGTGCAATGCTTTTTCAAAGTTTTTTCTTTTAGCTTCTAGTTCATAAAATGTATAAGTATAATCATATATCTTTTTATCATCATTCACTAGTTTAGTAAATGCAAGACCTTCATTTAAAAACTGTTCTGCTTTTTCAAAGTTATTTTCTGCGACGTAGATAGAGGTTAAAGTTAGATCAATTGAAGCGACGCTACTATTCAATTCAAACTCTTTAGCTTTTTTATTTGCTTCCAATAATACTTCCTTTGCTTCATCAACTTTATTCAAACTAAATAAAATCACACCACGGTTTTGTAAACTTTGAGTTATCCCAATTGGATTGTTGATTTCATTAAATATTTTACTGCTTTTTTCATAATTTTTCATTGCTACAGAATAACTTTTTTTTCTGTAATACATATTGCCAATATTCAAATATGAACCAGCAACTAAATCTTTAACCTTATATTTTTGAGCAATCCTTAAGGTGTTAGTGTAATATTTTAATGCTTCATCATAATCAATTTCAAGCCATAAATTGCCTATATTATTCGATACTTTTGCTTCACCTAATTTATCATCAATTGCTTTATAAATACTTAAAGCTGTTTGATAATAATTTAAAGCTGTATCTCTTTGATTTATATAGTAGTAACCTATACCCAGAACACGATCCGCCTCAGCCAAACCACTCTTGAAATCTATTTCAATAGCAATTTTTTGAGCTTTTCTTGCAGTAAGTATAGTTTGCTCAGGATCGGTTAATCTGTTTTTATAAGCTTTTTTATTTAATTCATTAACAGTATTTGTGTCTTTTTTTAAACCCAATAAAGAATTATCCTTTTGAAATGCTTTTGTATTTAAAGAGAATAGGCAAAATAAGAGCAATAAAATGTGCTTCATTAACGGTGATTTTAAGTTAAAATGTAAAGGTATTCA